>JABFRE010000033.1 GCA_013141325.1 Novosphingobium sp. | reverse complement strand
CCAGCTTCGCAGCGCAGTTTCGATGCTGGTGGACTGCGCTACAGCCAGTATCTCGCCAACCTCGACATCAGCCGCGAATTCGACGCAGGGTTCGCTTCGCCGCTGACCGTTGCCTTCGGCGCAGAATACCGTTCCGAACGCTTCAAGATCCGACCGGGCGATCCCCAGTCGTGGGCGATCGGGCCCTATTTCCAGCCTTCGATCGTGACCACGGCGCTCAACTGTACGGCGACCAGCGGCGTCTACAACGCCGGCACCAGCGTTTGCTCCTATCCGGGGCGCGCGGCCGGTGCCGGAGCCCAGGGCTTCCCCGGCCTGCCGGCCTCGGCGAGCACCAACCGCCAGCGCGAGAACATCGCCGCCTATGTCGAGCTTGATGCCGACCTGATGGAAAACCTGTCGGCGACGATGGCCGCCCGGTTCGAGCACTATTCGGATTTCGGCGATACGCTGACCAGCAAGCTGGCGCTGCGCTATGAATTCGTCCCCGGCTTCGCCTTGCGCGGCTCGATCTCGACCGGCTTCCGCGCGCCGTCGCTGCACCAGCAGTTCTTCACCACCACCTCGACCAACTTCATCGGCGGCGTGCCGGTGGACATCTCGACCGTGGCGGTCGACAGCCCGGTCGCCAAGGCGCTTGGCTCCAAGCCGCTGCGCCCGGAGAAAGCCTTCAACCTCTCGGCCGGGTTCACCGCCAATCCGCTGAGCGGGCTGACCCTGACAGTCGACTATTACAACATCCGCATCAACGACCGGATTGTGCTGACCGAAAACCTCGGCGCGGCGGGAAGCGGCACGGCGGCGGTCAACACCGCGGTCAAGGCGGTGCTCGACGCCAACGGGTTCAACTCGGTGGGTGCTGCGCGCTTCTTCATCAACGGCCTCAACACCCGTACCGAAGGCGTGGACGCGGTGCTCAACTGGCGCGTGCCGGTCGAAGGGATGGGCAAGTGGACGCTGACCGCAGCCTACAACTACAACAAGCAGAAGATCCTCAAGTACAACAACGATCTGGGTCCGCTCGCCTCGATCCCGGGGCTGATCCTGTTCGGCCGCGTCGAATCGCTGCGGTTCACCGAAGGCCAGCCGCGCGACAAGGTCGTGCTGAGCCTGGACGGCGATCTGGGGATGTTCGGCCTGACCGCGCGGACCACCCGCTATGGCAAGGTCACCTCGCCCGGTTCGGCCGCGCCGATCTCGGCGCCGACCAGCCTGACCGACTACGGCCCGGATGACATCTTCCTGAGCGCCAAGTGGATCACCGATCTGGAACTGCGGTTCAAGCCGACCGAGCGGCTGAGCTTCGCGATCGGCGCAGACAACCTGCTGGACGTCTATCCTGATCGCTCGCCCTGGGGACCGCGTCCCGCCAGCGTGGGTGGCAGCTATCCGGCCAACCAGCAGTACATTCCGTTCTCGATCTTCTCGCCCTTCGGCTTCAACGGCCGTTACCTCTATGCCAAGGCGAGCATCAGCTTCTGATCGCAGGTTCCCGGTTGGGGAGAGGAAGGGGCGCGCCGGCCATGCCGAGCGCGCCCCAATCCGTTTCGGGCAGCGATTCAGCGCGGAGCTGCGTGTCGCTTAGCGCGAGGCAGCGCGGCGGAAGCTGGATGATTCGACCTGATAGCCGTCGTAGATCGCCCGGGCGATGCTGGCGATGCGGGCATCGCGGCCAGCCTTGCCGCCCTGGCCGGTGACATAGATCGCCAGGGCGATCGCGCGACCATCGGGGGTGTTGATGATCCCGACGTCGCTGGAGGTGTTGCTGAGCGTGCCGGTCTTGTGCAGCACCCGGGCATCTTCCGGCAGCAGCGCGCGCATCCGGTACTTGCCGGTGACGCAGCGCTCCATCGCCGAAAGGAGAACGGCGTTGCTCGACCGGGTCAGCCAGCGGCCCTGATAGACCCCGGTCAGCAGCTCGACCATGGCCAGCGGCGTGGCGCTGTCGCGCACATCGACGACACGGGCGGGATCGTATTGGCCGTCATCGCGCACCAGCGTGGCAATATCGCGATCGAGCCGCAGGCCCGACAGCCCGGCCGAGCTGCGCATCCAGCGGTTGACCGAACCGGGCCCGCCGACGGCGGCCAACAGTGCATCGGTGGCGCGGTTGTCGCTGTGGATGATGGTGCGGTCGATCAGTTCAAGCGCGGACAGTTCCGGCCCGGCGCGCACCGGAGCGGCGGCGCTGGAATACTTCGCCGAACGAACCGGCAGCATCAGCGGGAACCGGTCAGTCAGGCGGAAGCGCCCCTGATCGACGCCGTGAAGGAAGGTGGCGACGATGGCGATCTTGCTGGTGCTGGCCATTGGGAACGGCTGGTCGCCCAGCACGGCAAGGCTGCGGCCGGTGCCCAGATCAACTGCAGCCACGCCGATGCGGCCCTGCGAATCGTTGGCGAGCTGGGCGATCTGGGCTTCGAGACCGGAGCCGTAGCTCGGCGTGTAGGCCGAAGCGGCGACCGCGCGGACCGGGACGATCGACGTCGGCTGGGCCACGGCGACCTGGCGGGGTGCGCGCGCTTGACTGGTCAGCGCCTTGTCGAACGCGGATTCAAGGCTGTCCGCCCGCGCCGCCGAAAGCGGTGCGGCCAGTGCCCCGGCGAACGCCAGCGAGGCCAGAAAACGGGAGAGCAGTCTCGATTTCACAAGGTGCGCGATAGCCCAAACATGCTTTCAGTTTGTCTAACAGGATCGGCCCGTCCACCAACAACGCGACGAAACGCACTTTGCGTGCGGGGGATGGAGCTAGGGGCGATCCCCTAGGCCGGATTCCGGACTGCGCGTGATTCGCCTTCGCGCTTCTGGCCTTGCGAAAACGACGGTTGACGCGACCGGTTTCGCACGGCACTCCCGGATTACATAACACGTTATGCAATCCGGGAGTGCCGCGTGGCTGACGATATGATCGCTGTCGAAGGGGCCGTGATGCTGGGCAGCCGGCTCAAGCGGCTGGCGGAGCGCCTGCAATCCGGGGCGGAGTTGATTGCCCGTGATTGCGGGCTTGATACCCAGCCCAGCGAGATGGCCATGCTGGCGGCGCTCGACCGCGCGGGCGCAATGACCGTGGGCGAGGCAACCGTGCGCCTGGGGATCAGTCAGCCGGCCGTTACCCGGCTGGTCCGGCAGCTTGCTGCCGCCGGACTTGTCGAAGCCCAAGCCGTTGCGGGCGATCGCCGCGCCCGGCGCATCGGCCTGACGCCGCGCGGTCACGAGGCGATGGATCTGGCCCGCACCGTCATGTGGCCGCGCCTGCAGGCTGCGGTCGAGGAGCTGTGCGATGTCGAAGTCTTGCTGCGCGAAGTTGCCGCTGCCGAGACCGCACTGGCCGCTGCTCCGCTGGAGCACCGACCGCAGGGCGGACTGGCGATACGCCGCTTCAGCGACGAACTGGCCCCGCATTTCGACCGGATCAACCGCGAGTGGATCGAGGACATGTACGCGCTCGAACAGCTCGACATCGACCAGCTCGAACATCCCCGCGCCAACATCGTCGCACCGGGCGGCGACATCCTGTTTGTCGAGGATCCGCGGCTGGGCATCGTCGGCACCTGCGGGCTGCTGAAAACCGGGCCGCGTGAATTCGAGCTGATCAAGATGGGCGTCAGCCGCGCGGCGCGCGGGCGCAAGGCGGGGGAATTCCTGCTCGCCGCCACGATCGAACGCGCCTTTGCGATGGGAGCCGAGCGTTTGTTCCTGCTGACCAATTCGAAAAGCCAGGCGGCGATCCACCTCTACGAGAAGCTGGGCTTCGTCCACGACGCCGCCCTGCTGGCCAGCTGCGGTGGCGAGTACGAGCGGTGCAACGTTGCGATGCGCTATCGCGGGCCGCTGGCTGGTTAGATCGCGTACTGCGCGCCCAGCTCGATCACGCGGTTGGGCGGGATGTTGAAATAGTCGGTCGGATCGGCGGCGTTGCGGTGCAACGCGATGAACAGCACGTCCTGCCACACCGGCATGCCCACTTCTGCGCTGCGCGAATAGCTGTTCCGGCCGATAAAGAAGCTCGCCATCTTCGCATCGGGGATGCGGTTGCCCGCACGGATCAGGTCCTCGCGCACGTCGGGCTGCTCCATGAAGCCATAGCGCAGTTCGATCCGGCTGAAATTGTCGTCGATCCGCTCGATCGTCAGCCGTTCGTCCGCATCGCAATAGGGCTTTTGCACGGTCCGCACGGTGGCGATGAAGTTGTGCGCGTGCAGCACGTGGTTGTGTTTGAGGTTGTGGAGCAGCGCGTGCGGGGTCTGATCGTTGTGGGCCGTCAGGTAGATCGCCGTCCCGCGCACCCGTTTGGGTGTGCGCAGCGCCAGTGCCTTGGCCATGTCCGCGATCGGCAGGGCGTCGCCCATTTCGAGCTCGCCAACGATCCGGCGGCCGCGCACCCAGGTCCAGATCAGCAGCAGGATGCCCGCGCCGATGGTCAGCGGCACCCAGCCGCCTTCGACCACCCGCAGGATGTTGGCGCCAAAGAACACCAGATCGATGCTGATGAACGGCACGATCACTGCCAGGCTGGCCGGCAGGCTCCAGCCCCAGCGGCGACGCGTGACCACGAAGGCCAGACAGCAGG
>JABFRE010000059.1 GCA_013141325.1 Novosphingobium sp. | reverse complement strand
GCTGGACCGCGTGCGAACCATTGGCCGCAACCTTGGCGGTGCGGCCTCGGGCATGTGCTCCAAGGTCAAGACTCGCGGGGGCGTGTGCTTTGCCTATGCCACGGGCCGCTTGAGCCCCACCGGCAAGCGCGCTGACGCACCAATGCTGGCCCGTGCTGCGAAGCCCGCGATCAAGTTCGCGCCCAAGGCTGCGGTGGCCGCCAAGGCCCCGGTCAAGGCCGCTGCCGGTCCTGCCAACGCCCGCCGCCACTAAGTCTACCAAGAACCAGAACAGCGGTTCGCACCCGAACCCCCTTCCGCCCCGCGCGGGAGGGGGTTTTCGGTTCAGGCGACCTGCGCTCCGCCCTTGAACAGCGCGGTAACGCGGCCCTGGACGCCCTGCTTGTCGAACGGCGTGTTGCCGGCGCTTGCCGCCATCTTGCCGGAATCGACAATCCAGGGCCGATCGGGATCGACCAGCGCCAGATCGGCTTGAGCGCCAACCGCCAGGCTCCCGGCATCAACCCCCAGCAAGGCGGCGGGATTAGCGGTCAGCAGCCGGAAGGCGGCGGCCAGACCGATCACCCCGTCACGTACCAGTGCCAGGGTCAGCGGTAGCAGCGTTTCGGCCCCGGCCATGCCCGGTTCGGCGTCGGCGAAGGGCAAGCGCTTGTCTTCGGGGCCGCGCGGATCGTGGCCGGACGCGATCACGTCGATTGTCCCATCGGCGATCGCGGCGCGCACGGCCAGCCGGTCGGCTTCGCTGCGCAGTGGTGGCGATAGACGGGTAAAGGTTCGGAAATCGCCGATCGCGGTGTCGGACAGCATGAAGTGCGCGGGCGTGACCCCTGCCGTTACCGCGATTCCATGGGCCTTGGCGGCACGAACCAGATCAAGCGCGCGGGCGGTGGTCACCTGCCGGAAGTGAAGTCGCGCCCCGGTCAGCTCTGCCAGCTGAAGATCGCGGGCCACGGCCAGCGCCTCGGCTTCGGCCGGGGCGGCGGGCAGGCCCAGCCGGGTTGCCATTTCGCCCGCAGTGGCAACGGCCGCGCCGACGAGACCGGCATCCTCGGCATGGGTCACCACTACGAGTCCCAGCATCGCACAATAGGACAGCAGGCGGTGCATCGCGCCCGAATCGCTGATCCAGCGCCGCCCGGTTGCGACGGCCCGTGCGCCGGCATCGCGCATCAGCGCCAGCTCGGCGAGCTCACTCCCCGCCAGATCGCGGGTGGCGGCGGCAAGGGGGTGGACCCACAGGTCGGGCTTGCCAGATTGCGCGGCAAAGCGCACCGCGGATGGCTTGTCGAGCACCACGCCCTGATCGGGCATCAGGGCGGCGCGAGTGATCCCGCCAAAGTGAAACGCCGGCTTGTCGATCACGAAAACACCCAGGTCGACCAGACCGGGCGCGATCAAGGCGCCCTTGGCGTCGATCACCCGGTCGCCGGCCTGCGCCGCGACATCGCCGCCCAGCGCGACTATCCGGTCGCCTGCGCAGCGGATCGCGCCGGGTTGGGGGTCGCCCTCGGCAAGCACCAGCCTGCCGTTGGTGATGGTAAGGGGCGCAAGCTGCTTCATGCCCAGCCCTCCACGCCGCGGCTGCGCCGGGTCAGCACGTCCAGGCAGGCCATGCGGATCGCCACGCCCATTTCGACCTGGGTGGTGATCGCCGACCGCCCGGCCAGATCGGCCACGTTGCTGTCGATCTCGATCCCGCGGTTCATCGGTCCGGGGTGCATTACCAGCGCGTCGCTGTTGGCCAGCGCCAGCCGGTCCAGCGTGAGGCCGTAGAGGTGTCGGTATTCGCGCGGGCTGGGGATGAACTGGCCGCTCATCCGTTCCTGCTGAAGCCGCAGCATCATCACCACGTCAGCACCCTTCAGCGCCGCATCGAAATCGTGGAACGGGGTGACCTTCATCGCTTCGACATCGGCAGCCATCAGCGCCGGCGGTGCGCAGACCCGGACATCGGCGCCCAGCGTGGTCAGGCAGTGGATGTTCGAGCGGGCCACGCGGCTGTGCAGGATATCACCGCAGATCGTTACCGTCAGTCCGCCGAAATCGCCGCTCAAGCCTTTCGCACGCAGCGCGGTGCGGATGGTCAGGGCGTCCAGCAGGCCCTGGGTCGGATGCTCGTGCTGACCGTCGCCGGCATTGAGCACCGGGCAATCGACCTTTTCCGCGATCAGTCGCACCGCGCCCGAGCTTTGATGACGGATCACCATGGCATCCGCGTGCATCGCGTTGAGCGTCATCGCCGTGTCGATCAGCGTTTCACCCTTCTTCACGCTCGACTGGGCCACCAGCATGTTGACCACATCGGCCCCCAGGCGCTTGCCGGCGATCTCGAAGCTCAGCAGCGTGCGGGTGCTGTTTTCGAAGAAGGCGTTGATGATGGTCAGCCCGGCCAGCCGGTCGTTGCGCTTGTGCGGTTGACGGTTCAGCTCGACCCATTGTTCCGCCTCATCGAGCAGGAACAGGATTTCCCACGGAGCGAGCCCCCCCAGCGCGATGAGGTCGCGGTGCGGGAAGGCGGCGGAACCGGCTGGATAGCGGCCCGTCGGCGTTGATGCTGCGGATGTCATTGAAGACAGTGCCATAGGCATCCGGCGGCGTTGGCTCAAGCCTCTTCAACGTTGGGCGGTGGAGAACAGCGCTCCATCGACACGTGCTGGCCTTTGCCGGTTGCGCTGCTAAGGCTGCGCTGAACAAACGAACCAAGGAATCCGTATGATTTTTGCACGCAAGGTCTGGCACCTGCTTGTCGCCATCAAGGATGGGCTGGTGCTTGTGTTCATGCTGCTGTTCTTCGTGGTGCTGTTCGGGGCGCTGACGGCGCGGCCCAGCGCCGGGCTGGTGCGTGAAGGCGCCTTGCTGCTCAAACTGGACGGCGTCGTGGTCGAAGAACCTGCCGCCGCCGATCCGCTGGCCCTGCTGTTTGCGGAAACCGAGCCGATGAAGGAACACCGCGCCCGCGATGTTGCCCGCGCCTTGCGCGCTGCGGCAACCGATGACCGGATCAAGGCGGTGGCGCTCGATCTGTCGCGCTTTGCTGGCGGCGGGCTCGTCCACATGCAGGAAATTGGCGCGGCGATGGATACGGTGCGCGCCGCAAAGAAGCCCGTGCTGACCTATGCCGTGGGCTATGTTGACGACGGGATGTTGCTGGCGGCCCATGCCAGCGAGGTCTGGGTCGATCCGCTGGGCGGCGCTTTCGTGACGGGGCCGGGCGGGCACAATCTCTATTTCGGGCCGCTGCTCGAACGGCTGAAAATCAACACTCACGTGTTCAAGGTCGGTACCTACAAGGACTTTGTCGAACCCTATATCCGCGACAAGGCTTCGGAACCCTCGCTCGAGGCGCGCCGGGCGATCTATGCCGCGCTGTGGGACAGCTGGAAGGCCGACGTCGCCAAGGCCCGGCCCAAGGCCGATATCGGCAAGGTTACCACCGATCCGGTCGGCTGGCTGAAAGCGGCGGGGGGCGATGCCGCGCAGGCTGCCAAGGCAGCCGGGCTGGTCGACCAGCTGGGCGACAAGGTGGCGTTCGGCGAACGGGTAAAACAGCTGGTCGGCGCCGACAGCGGTTCGACCCTGCCCGGCAGTTACGCCCACACCCGGATCGGCGCTCTGCTCGCGGCCCATCCGGAATCGAGCAAGGGCGAGGCCGTGGCGGTGGTGACTGTCGCGGGCGAAATCGTCGACGGCAAGGCCGGACCCGGCACCGCCGGCGGCGACCGGATTGCCAAGTTGATCGACGAAGCCAACGCCGACGAGGCCAAGGCGCTGGTGCTACGGGTCGATTCGCCCGGCGGCTCGGTCATGGCGTCGGAAGCGATTCGCGGCGCGCTTGAGCGGTTCAAGGCGGCCAAGCGCCCAGTGGTGGTGTCGATGGCCAATGTCGCGGCCAGCGGCGGCTATTGGGTTTCCACCCCGGCGCAGCGGATCTTTGCCGAACCCGGAACAATCACCGGATCGATCGGGATTTTCGCGATCATGCCCAGTTTCGAGCGTACGCTGGCGCAATACGGGGTCAAAGGTGACGGGGTGCGCACCACCCCGCTGTCGGGCCAGCCGGACCTGCTGAGCGGGCTGACCCCCGAAGTGGAAGCGATGCTCCAGGCCAATATTGAAAACGGATATGCCCGGTTCATCGGTCTTGTCGCCCAGTCGCGCGGCAAGACCGTCGAGCAGATCGACGCCATCGCCCAGGGCCGGGTCTGGGATGGCGGCACCGCCCGCCAGAACGGACTGGTCGATCAGTTCGGCGGGCTGGACGATGCGCTGGCCTATGCCGCGCAGGCGGCCAAACTCGGTGATGACTGGCATGCCGAAACCTATGGCAGCGCGGCTAATCCCTACGCCTCGCTCATCGAGCGTTTCGGCGGCGATGATGGCAGCGAGGACGACAGTGCGCCCGGCGGCGATTTTGCCGGGCTGTTCGCCGCGCGGCAGGATGCGCAAATGGCGCAGGCGCTGGGCAGCTTCAAACGGCTGACCGGAACCCGCGGCGCCCAAGCCTACTGCCTGGATTGCCCGGTGCCGGTGGCGGCTGCGCGCCTGCCGAGCCGCGATGCTGGCTTGCTTGCTCGGTTGGCGGCCTGGGTAGGGCTCTAGGGCCGACTTTAGAACTCGTCGGGCT
>JABFRE010000184.1 GCA_013141325.1 Novosphingobium sp. | reverse complement strand
GTGGAAGAGGTGCCGGAACCTGCGCCCGCGCCCGCGCCCCCGCCTGAACCGGAGCCATCGGTGGCGCGCGCTCCGGTGCCAGAACCGCAGCCCAGCCCGGTGCCCAAGCCCGCCGTGGTTGCCGCCCCCGCCGCGCCGCTACCTGCTCCGCCCGCGCAGCCGCGTACCGAACCGGCATCCGCGCTGGCCGAGGCACCTGCACCACAGCCGTCTGCGCCCGCTCCGACGCCGCCCCGCGCCGAGCCGGTTGCAGCGCCCGCAGGGCCTGCCCCGACACCGGCACCTGCCCCGACACCGACGCCCGCTCGCCCTGAGCCTGTCGAAGGGCACGCGCCAACGCCAGCCCCTGCGGCTGCTCCGGCCTCGTCAGGCGGTGCGGATGACCTGTCACGGATCAAGGGCCTCGGCCCCAAGCTTCAGGCGCTGCTGCCCAGCCTGGGGATCACCACCTTTGCCCAGATCGCCGCGCTGAGCGATGCCGATCTCGACGCGCTCGATCCCCTGCTCGGCCCCTTCGCCGGCCGCCCGCGCCGCGACAGCTGGGTGGAACAGGCCGGATACCTCGCCAGCGGGGATGTGGCGGGATTCGAGGCGAAGTTCGGGAAGGTTTGAGGCTCCATCGCGCGTGAGATCGGGGCGCCGTTTCTGCCCCGTTCCGCCGCGCTACGCCGCCGCATAGAGCGCCGGGCAATAGCGCGGCTGCGGCACCGGCAATCGCGCCGAGCGCGCCGCCGCCAGCCACGCCGCCACCGCGCGGACGACCCCGGCCACCGCCTCCTCCGGCGTAGCCCCCCGCGCCGAACACGGCCGCAGATCGGGCACATCGGCGATCCAGCAGCCGTCATCGGGATACCAGAACACGTTGATATGATAGCGCGGATCGTCAGCCATGGAGGCGAGGGTAGGGGTTTGTGCCTAAGCGGGGCAAGCCGAACTGGGTCCGGATTGGAGGGATGCTCAGGCCGCTCGCTTTTGCACGGTCAGTTCAAGGCCAAGCGCGCCGAGCACTGCAAGCAGCGTCTCCAAGGTAGGATTTCCATTTTCTGACAGTGCGTTATAAAGCGCCTGGCGGCCAAGGCCCGCCTTCTTGGCGATTTCGGTCATGCCCTTGGAACGGGCCACATCGCCCAGCGCGCTGGCGATATGCTTGGGATCATTCCCTTCCATCGCCGCCTCAAGGAAATAGAGGATGTCCTCCTCGGTTTCGAGGTAGTTCGCGGGGTCAAATGGCCTTGTCTCCACCACGGCGTTCAATCTCTTCCTTTAGCCGCTTTGCAAAGGCAATGTCGGCATCCTGCGTACGCTTGTCGCCTCCGCACAGAAGAATGACAAGCTGCTTTCCGCGCTGGAAGTAATAGACCCGGTAGCCGGGGCCATGATCGATCTTCATTTCGAAAACGCCGCCCTGGACCGAACGGACCTTCCCGAAGTTTCCGTTTCCTGCCCGCTTGATGCGGTCGGCGATCATGGCCTTCGCCTTGCGGTCGCGCAGGGACGCGAGCCACTTGGCAAAGTCGAGTGTCTCCTCCAGCGAGAAGGCTTGTCCTTTATGAAGGACATCTGAAGGGGTGTCAATCTTCTTCATTTTTCAAGACAGCGCGCCACCGAAGGCCAAGATGACATTTGAAATTTTTCGAGCCTCATCAGCGGTGAGGTCAAAAGGCAGATTGCCGACCTTGACAATTACCCCATCACGGATGGCGATCGGAATGACATCCTGAGTAGGTGGGGATTGTTGCGGCGGTTTGTGCGTTGGAGTCTGAACTGATGTTGCGCCGGGCCGGACAAGCTTCTTTTTCGCCTTTCCGTTGCCGTTATCGGGATTAGGGCGAACGGGTACACGACCAGACGGCCTGAAACCCACTGGGTCAGCCTTGTACCCACGAAAATCATCCAAGGCCGTCCTGAGGCGGCTCTTGTAAGATTGCAAACTCTCGGTTGAGTAACCTCCGCCGTGCTTGGTGGCAAAACGATTGATGGCATCTTCAACATCGACATCAAGAACGGCCGCGGATTCTTCCGGTCCCAGCGATGAGATGACTTTGTTCACCGCCGCTTTTCGCGAGGAAATGGTGTTGGCGGGGGCATAGCCTTTATCCGCCATCCAATCCAGGAAGCCCAGAACTCCCGAAAGTGTAGATTCAAACGACATGACGCACTCCATGATGGAGTCGCGTATCCATTTCCATCCAGTTGCAATTGCAAGCTTGAAATTGCTGTGCGCGTGAGGGCTCACCGCCCCCACTTCCCCTTCCGCGTCTCCCGCCCGAACCGGCCCTTGCGTGTCCCCGGCTTGCCCTCGTTGCTCCGCCCGACAATCGGGGCGTGGCTTTCTCCCGGCAGGCCCAGTTCGCTCGCTTCCAGCCGTCTGATCTCGTCGCGCAGCCTGCCCGCTTCCTCGAACTCCAGGTCGGCCGCAGCGGCGCGCATCCGGCTTTCGAGTTCCTCGATGTAGGCGCGCAGGTTGTGGCCGACGAGGTTGTTGCGGGCATCGTCCTCGATCTCCACCAGCACACCATCGCGGCTGGCGGTGTCGGCGACGATGTTGTGGATGTCGCGCTTGATGCTTTCGGGGGTGATCCCGTGTTCGACGTTGTAAGCGCGCTGCTTTTCGCGGCGGCGGTCGGTTTCGGCCATCGCCCGTTCCATTGATCCGGTGATCCGGTCGGCATAGAGGATCACGCGGCCATCGACATTGCGCGCGGCGCGGCCGATGGTCTGGATCAGGCTGGTCTCGCTGCGCAGGAAGCCTTCCTTGTCGGCATCGAGAATGCAGACCAGCCCGCATTCGGGGATATCCAGCCCCTCGCGCAGCAGGTTGATCCCCACCAAGACGTCATAGACGCCGAGCCGCAGATCGCGGATCAGCTCAATCCGCTCCAGCGTTTCGACATCGGAATGCATGTAGCGCACGCGCAGCCCCGCCTCGTGCATGAATTCGGTCAGGTCCTCGGCCATCCGCTTCGTCAGCGTGGTGACGAGGGTGCGGTATCCCGCCGCAGCGGTGGCGCGGCACTGGACGATGCAGTCCTGCACCTGATCCTCGACCGGGCGGATCTCCACCGGGGGGTCGATGAGGCCGGTGGGGCGGATCACCTGTTCGGCGAAGACCCCGCCCGATTGCTCCATTTCCCAGCTGCCGGGCGTCGCGGAAACGGCCACGGTCTGCGGGCGCATCGCGTCCCATTCGTTGAAGCGCAGCGGGCGGTTGTCGATGCACGAGGGCAGGCGAAAGCCGTATTCGGCCAGCGTGATCTTGCGGCGATGGTCGCCTTTGCTCATCGCCCCGATCTGCGGCACGGTCTGGTGGCTTTCATCGACGAACAGCAGCGCGTTTTCGGGCAGGTATTCGAACAGGGTGGGCGGCGGCTCGCCCGGCAGACGGCCGGTGAGGAACCGCGAATAGTTCTCGATCCCCGCGCAGCTGCCGGTCGCCGCGATCATCTCGAGGTCGAAATTGGTCCGCTGCTCCAGCCGCTGATGCTCAAGCAGCTTGCCCTCGGCCTCCAGCTCCTTCAGCCGTTCGGCCAGCTCGAACTTGATTGCCTCGGTTGCCTGCTTCATCGTCGGTCCGGGTGTGACATAGTGCGAATTGGCATAGACCCGCACCGTGTTCAGACTCGCCCCGGCCTTGCCGGTCAGCGGATCGAACTCGGAAATTGCCTCGATCTCGTCGCCGAACATGCTGATCCGCCAGGCCATGTCCTCCAGATGGCTGGGAAACAGCTCCAGACTGTCGCCGCGCACCCGGAAAGCGCCGCGCGTGAAGGCGGCGTCGTTGCGCTTGTATTGCAGCGCCACCAGCTTGCGGATCAGATCGCGCTGGTCGACTGTCTCGCCAACCTTGATATCGAAGATCATCGCCGAATAGGTTTCGACCGAACCGATGCCATAGAGGCACGAGACCGAGGCAACGATAATCACGTCGTCGCGTTCGAGCAGCGATCGGGTGGCCGCGTGGCGCATCCGGTCGATTGCCTCGTTTACGCTCGATTCCTTCTCGATATAGGTATCGCTGCGCGGGACGTAGGCCTCGGGCTGGTAATAGTCGTAGTACGAAACGAAGTACTCCACCGCGTTGTCGGGGAAGAAGCTCTTCATTTCGCCATAGAGCTGCGCGGCGAGGATCTTGTTGGGCGCCAGGATCAGCGCGGGCCGCTGGGTGATCTCGATCACCTGGGCCATGGTGAAGGTCTTGCCGCTGCCGGTAACCCCCAGCAGCACCTGCGTCGCCTCGCCGCTGGAGATGCCCTCCACCAGATCGGCGATGGCCGTCGGCTGGTCGCCCGCCGGGCGGTATTCGGAGACGATGGTAAAACGCTTCCCCCCCTCCACCTTGTCCGGCCGCGCCGGGCGGTGCGGAGTGAAGCTGGCAGAGGTGTCGGGCTCGGCAAGGCCCCGGCGGATGATCAGTTCGGCCATGGGGCGGGGTTATGGAGGTTTATGGTTTGTTCTGCAATGGGTGTGTCAATCCGAATGCAGTTGTTCGTCGAAGTCCATGACCCTTGCCCGTGACGCAGCTGGGCCGCTGCGCAAACGTATCCGCGCAGCGGCCCCCTCGCCAAGCCGGGCGCGGTGTGCAACAGCGGTGCCATGTCCTGCCTGCTCCGCCGCCCGCTTCGCTC
>JABFRE010000030.1 GCA_013141325.1 Novosphingobium sp. | reverse complement strand
AGCGCAACGAAACCATTCAGGACGTCCCCTTCTCGATCGCCGCGCTGACTGCGGCCGACATTCAGAAGACCGGATCGACCAGCCTTGAAGACGTTGCCCGCAACGTCGCCGGGCTGACCGTCCAGAACCTCGGGCCCGGCCAAAGCCAGGTTTCAGTGCGCGGCGTTTCGGCCGGCCAGATCGTGCGCGATCAGCCCGGCGTCAAGGAACAGGTCGGCGTCTACCTCGACGAATCGGTGATCTCGCTGTCGCTGTTCACTCCCGATTTCGACCTGTTCGACCTCAACCGGGTGGAAACCCTGCGCGGTCCGCAGGGCACGCTGTTCGGATCCGGTTCCGTGGGCGGCACGGTGCGCTACATCACCAACCAGCCGAAACTGGGCCGGACCGAAGGCACGATCGAAGCCGGCGCCAACGTGCTGGCGGGTGGCGATTGGGGGTACAATCTCAAGGGCGCAATCAATCTGCCGATGGGCGAAAAGCTGGCGCTGCGCGCGGTGGCCTATGGCGAGCATTTCGCCGGGTTCGTCGATGCGATCGGCCCGGCTGCGGGCAAGAACATCAACGATGGCGAGCGCTATGGCGGCCGGATCAGCCTGCTGATCGAACCGACCGAAGGTTTTCGTCTGACGCCCCGCGTTGTCTATCAGGACATCAAGACCAACGGTTTCAACCGGGGCGAGAAGTACAACCTCTATTACAACACGCTGATCAGCCCGACCAACGTGTTCCCCGAACGGACCCAGTACCTCAAGCTGCGCGAACAGTTCCGCGACAAGACCACGCTGGCCGATCTGACGATCGAGGCCGATTTCACCGACTCGGTCCGCCTGACCACGGTAACCAGCTATATCAATCGCGATATCCTGGTCAGCCGCGATGCCTCGGCGCTGACCGGCTCGGTGTCGGCTTCGCCCTTTGCCGCTGCGCTGGGAATGAACCCGCTGGCGATCAACCTGCCCTCCAACCTGCGCGACACGACGAAGCTTGAGCAATGGGCCCAGGAAGTGCGTGTGGGCTCGACCGGAAGCAATGCGTTCCAGTGGGTGCTGGGCGGTTTCTACAGCTTTGTCGATCGCAAGTACGAACAGCGCCTGCCGACCCCTGGCTACGATGCCTATGTCGATGCGGCGCTGGGAGCAGGCACTTCGCTTGGCGCGTCGAACGGCTTCCCGCTCAATTCGCCCTACAACGCCGATCTGCCCTACAAGATCGAGCAGTTCGCCGTGTTCGGCGAGGCGAGCTACAAGATCGGCGCGCTCAAGCTGACCGCCGGTGGGCGCTATTACGACTTCAACGAACGGCGTGATTTCGTGTCGGGCGGGGTGTTCTCCAACGGCGACACCTTCCTGGGCGACAAGACCAAGTCGAACGGCTTCAGCCCGCGCTTCATCGCCAGCTATGACGTGAACGACGATGTGACGGTGAACCTTCAGGCCTCGAAGGGGTTCCGTCTTGGCGGCGTCAACGATCCGCTCAACATCCCGCTCTGCTCAGGCGGCGCGGGCGGACCCGATGCGCTGACCTTTGGCGGGCATCCGACCTACAAGGACGAAACGCTGTGGAACTATGAAGGCGGGGTAAAGGCCAAGCTGGGCGGCGTCACCTTCAACGCGGCAGTGTTCTACAACGACATCAAGAACCTGCAGGTCACCGCCGATGCCGGCAGCTGCTCGTCGCGGGTGGTCTTCAACGTGCCCAAGGCGCACAGCGAAGGCGTTGAGGTCGAAATCAGCACCCGGCCGATGGGCGGGCTCGAGCTGTCGCTCAACGGCAGCTACATCAATTCGAAGCTCGACAGCTCGGTGACGGCCTCGGACAACGTCACGGTGATCGCTGGAATGCGGCGGGGCAACCGCTTGCCGACCGTGCCCAAGTTCCAGATGGCGGCAACCGCCAGCTACACTGCCGCAGTGTCGGACGGGCTGGACTGGACCACGACCGCCAGCTTCCAGCACGTCGGCGACCGGTACACCCAGCCGGGCGATCAGGAAGCCGGTTCGGGCAGCTTCACCAATTCGATCTGGTACAATCCGGCGGCCAACACCTTTGGCACCGGAGCCTACAACTTCGGATCGTACCTGCTGCCCAGCTACAACCTGGTAAATCTGTCGACCGGGCTGAAGTGGGACAACGGATTGTCGGCGACGCTCTATGTCACCAACCTGTTCGACCAGACCCCGCTGATGTCGCTTGACCGCGAACGCGGCGGCCGGGCACGGCTGGGCTACAACATCGGCAATCCGCGCAAGATCGGGATTACCCTGCGCAAGGATTTCTGATCGCGCGAACGCCCTGGCGGCATGAAAAGGAGGGGCCGGGCCATGGAGATGGTCCGGCCCTCTTCTTTGTCCAGCGGCTCAGGCCAGAGCGGCCTTGATGAAGTCCGCAGCACGCTCACCGATCATGATCGAGGGGGCGTTGGTGTTGCCCGAAACCAGCCGCGGCATGATCGAGGCATCGGCCGCCCACAGTCCGTCGATCCCGCGCGCCTTGAGTCTGGGATCGACCACCGCACCATGGTCTGCACCCATCCGGCAGGTGCCGACCGGGTGATAGATCGTGTCCGCGCTGCCCCGGATCGCGGCGTCCAGCACCGCATCATCGTTGTAGTCAATCGGGTTGCGGTCCTTGGGAGCATAGGCGGCGAGCGCCGGGGCCTCGCAGATCCGCTGCATCAGCCGGGCCGCCTTGCGCAGCAGCACAAGATCGCGATCGTCGGCCAGGAAGTTGGGATTGATCGCCGGGGCCGCAAACGGGTCGGCGCTGTGCAGCCTTACCCAGCCGCGGCTATCGGGGCGCAGCACGCAGGCGTGAACCGAAAAGCCGTGTTCGCGGACCGTATCGCGGCCGTGGTTCTGCACGATGCCCGGGATGAAATGGTACTGGATGTCGGGCGCGGGGCTGGCGGGATCGAGCGTCCAGAACCCGCCGGCTTCCGCAAATGGCGTGGTCATTGTGCCGGTGCGGTGGCGGATGTATTCGATCAGCGCCTTGCCCATCCGCCACATGCCGGCCAGCGAACCACCCATCAGATCGGACGACTTGGCCTCGTAAGACAGGATGAAGTCGCAGTGGTCCTGCAGATCGGCGCCTACCGCCGGACAGTCGCGGACCACGGGAATTCCCTTTTCCTGCAGATGCGCCGCCGGGCCGATCCCGGACAGCATCAGGATCTGCGGGCTGCCGAAGGCCCCGGCGCTCAGTACTACCCCGCCGCTGGCGCGCAGCTCGTCGCGCTGACCGCCGCGCCGCACCGCCACGCCGACCGCACGGCCGTTCTCGATCAGGATCTTCTCAACCACCACGCCGGTGCGCACGGACAGGTTGGGACGGCTCCGTCCCGGCTCGACATAGGCGCGCGCCGCCGACCAGCGCTCGCCGTTGCGCTGCGTTACCTGATATAGCCCGAAACCGTCCTGCTTCGCGCCGTTGAAGTCGGGATTGCGTGGCAACTGAAGCTGCGCCGACGCCTCTATGAAGGCGCGGCTGGCGGGCGAGGGCCAGTGCTGATCGCTGACCGAGAGAGGTCCGGAGTCGCCGTGAAAGGCATCCACGCCCCGCGCGTTGTTCTCGGCCTTGCGGAAATAGGGCAACACATCGTCATAGGCCCAGCCGGTGCAGCCCAGCGCGGCCCAGTTGTCATAGTCCCAGGCGTTGCCCCGGACATAGAGCATGGCGTTGATCGCGCTCGACCCGCCCAGCCCCTTGCCCCGCGGCTGATAGCCGCGGCGCCCGTTCAATCCCTCCATCGGCTCGGTCTCGAACGCCCAGTTCGCCTGCTTGGGCAAGGCGACCAGCAAGCCGGGGGTCTTGATCCGGAAATTGTCGTTGGTTCCGCCAGCCTCGAGCAGACAGACACGCCGCGTGCCGTCCTCGCTGAGCCGTCCGGCCACGGCGCTGCCCGCGCTGCCGCCGCCGATCACGATTACGTCGAACTGGTCCATTCACGCGCTCCTTGGAAGGTGAGTTAACCGTTCGGTTAAGTCAGCGCAACCACCGCGCGTTCAATCGTCCTCAGCTGGATGAGTCGGCTCGGCTGCTGCCATCGATGCAGGCGGTTCGCGGGGAATGGCCCAGTGCATTTTGCTGGCGTAGATGCGTTTCACGGGCTGGCCCGACGCATCGGTTGCCGGTTTGAAACGGCCGCGCCGCGACACGATTTCGCAGGTCGCGGCGTCAAGATCAGCCGATCCGCTCGATGCGGTGATCTGGCATGCTTCAACCCTGCCGGCTTCGCTGACCGTCACCCGAAACTGAACGGTTCCCTGACGCCCTTCGCGCAAGGCCCGGACGGGATAATCCTCAGACGTGGTCAAAGGCTGGGCGCGGGCTGCAACACCAACCGACAGCAGCAGCATTGCAAGCCATACCCTCATGACTGTGACCGCTCTTCGAGCGCTTCCCAACGCGCGCGCAGCATATCGGAAGTGTCGCGGCTGCCGTCGTGGGTCCAGCCGGGCGGGCGCCGCAGGTACGACAGCTTGTGCCGCCAGGGTGCAGTCCAGAGGTCGCGGGCGATCCCGATCCATTCGTGGAAGGCGGTCCACAGCAGGTTGAAGCTGCCCAGCTGCTTGACGATGCCGTAGTGAATCGGCTCGCCCTCGCGCTCTGCCTGAAAGGTGCCGAACAGCCGATCCCAGAC
>JABFRE010000167.1 GCA_013141325.1 Novosphingobium sp. | reverse complement strand
CAGCCCGCCGCGCCTGCTGGTCAGCCGCACCCGCCCGGCCCGCGAAGCCGCAGCCGTGGCGCAAGTGCTAGGCGGCACGTTGGTGCCGATGGGCAGCGCCGGGGCCAAGGCGATGGCGGTGGTTCGGGGCGAGGCGGAAATCTATCTCCACACTGGAGGGCAGTACGAATGGGACAGTTGCGCGCCGGTCGCGGTGGCGAAGGCCCATGGGCTTCACGTCAGCCGCGCCGACGGCACGCCGCTGCGCTACAACGGGCCCGACCCCTATCTTCCCGATCTGCTGATCTGCCGTCAGGAATTGGCCCGCCCGGTGCTTGCGGCCTTTGCGTCGTTGGAATTGCCGCCAATCCAATAGCATGGCATGGTCGCAGCCGATGAGCAGCGCCGACGAAGACGACGACGATTTTGGCCACAAGCCGTTCTACAAGCGACCGGGGGCGATGGCCTTGGCCGCGGTGGTGCAGGTTGCCGTGCTGGCGGTATTTGTCCGCGCGCTGGCGCCCGAATTCACCGCCAAGGCGACGAACGCGGTGCTGGCGACTTTTTCTGTCACCGTAGCCACCCCGCCGTCCTCGCCCGAACCCGCAAAGCAACCCAAGCCTGCCGGCGGATCGGGCGATGTCGGCAAGAAGGCAGTGCCGCGCGCGGTGAAGGCGGAAAAGCCGAAGATTGCCATAGCCCAGACCCCGGCACCCCGCGCCTCGAGCAGCGGCAGTGCCGACAGTTCAGGCGCGCGTGATACCGGCAGCGGTACCGGAGCAGGCGGCAGCGGCACGGGTACGGGCAGCGGCACCGGGGGTAGCGGCCAGGGCGGGGGCGCGGTGACCAAGGCGGTGCACGTGTCCGGACAGATCAATAACGCCCGCGACTTCCCCGTTCCCGAGGGCGGCCGCGAGGCGCGAATCGGCAAGGCGGTGATCCTGGCGCTGACCGTAACGCCCGATGGCCGGGCAAGCGGCTGCCGGGTCTACAAATCGAGCGGCTTGCCCGAAACCGACCAGATCACCTGCCGCCTGGCCAAGGACCGGCTGCGTTTCAAACCAGCGACCAACGCGGCTGGGGCGCCGGTAACCTCAACCTTCTATTGGCAGCAGAAGTTCTTTTTCTAGGGCTGGCGGGTGATCCGCAGCTGGGCTGTGTCATAGCCCAGCGCTCCGGCGCGGGCGATCAGGGCGTCGACCTGCGCCGTGCCAGGCGCAGCCTCGCGCGACAGCAGCCACAGGTAACGGCCCGAAGGCTCGCCGACGATCGACCAACTGTAATCGTCGGCGTGGTCCAGCACCCAGTAATCGCCATAGAACGGGCCGAAGAAGCTGACCTTGAGCTTGGCCTTGCTGGCGGCATCCACCACCTTGGCCCGGCCCTTGGCATCGGTGATTCGGCCATCGGGCTTGCGGCAGCGGTTGAGTACCGAAATCGAGCCGTCATCGCGCAGAGCATAGTCGGCGGTTACCCCCTCGCAATCCTTCTGGAAGCTCTGCTCGTAGCGGGCGATTTCGTACCAGCGGCCCAGATAGCGGTTCAGGTCGACGCTCTTGGCGGGCTGCGGCACGGCGCTGTTGCCCACCGGATGCTTGGGGCCCAGCGCGGCACAAGCCCCCAGTGTGAGCACAGCGGCGGCGGCCGTCAGGCCAAGAATCGCGGTTCGGACAGGGCGGTGGGTCATCACGGGTCCATTGGTTTGCAAAGGGTCTGCACCTACCTTGCATCCGCACAGCTGAACCTCCTACTACCAAACCATGATAGCCCAGACCATCCAGCTTGCCCTTGCCCCGGTGTTCGTCCTGGTGGCGATGGGCAACATCCTCAACCTGTTGTCCGCGCGGCTGGGGCGGGTGGTCGACCGCGCCCGTGCCCTGCAGGATCGCCACATGGCCACCGAGGGGCGCGACCACGACGAAGTGGTGCAGGAAATCCGGATGATCGACCGGCGGATAACCCTGATCACCCGGGCGATCCGGCTTATGGTGATCAGCGGGCTGCTGGTGGGCGGCACCGTGGCAGTGCTGTTTCTGGAGGAGCTGATCGACTGGAAGCTGCAGCGGGTTGCCGCCGCGACCTTCCTCGCTGCAATCGGGCTGCTGATGTGGGCACTGGTGCTGTTCCTGCGCGAAACCCAGATTGCGGCCCAGCAGCTGCGCATTCCGCGCATGTATCTGGAGCTGGAGCGCGAGCTTTAGGCCAGCAGCTTGCGTCCCTTCTGCTCCAATGCCCCGCGCACCATCGGTTCGACGAAGGACAGCGCAGGCGGCAGGTCGAGGGTGAAGACGACTTCGCCTTCGCCCAGTTCCACCCGCGCGTCGATTGCCTGACCCATCGCGCCGATTGCCAGCGTCATGGTGTCCTCATCGGGCCAGGACACAGTGACTTCGGCCATGCCGCCGGGGATCAGTCCGGCGATGTCGCCCGACCGGGCTTTCAACCGCTGGCGAACCTCGTCCTTGCTGTGGCTGTGGGGAATGGCAACACGCATCAGGCGGGCTTCTCCGCTTCGTCCAGCCCCTCACCGTACTTGTAGTCGAGGTAGCGGGTCTGGATCGCCAGATTGTCGATTGCGCCGGCGGCCAGCTGGCGGGTGACGCTGTCGATCTCGGCGCTGATCTTGCCAAGACTTTCGGTCAGCTGCTGATCGGGCGAGCGTCCGGCGTTCTGCTCACCGCGCAGGTGGCGCGGGATGCTGGTGTAGGTGGAGACCAGATTGGGCAGGGTATCGCCCACCAGCTTGCGCACGTCCTGCGCCGCTGGCGTATTGCCATCGAGCCCGTCAAGCTGGAGCCCCAGCGCATCGAGCTGGACGCCAATCTGGTCGACCAGCTGGACGGCAGGCGCCGGCAGGGCGGGGCGCTGTTTTTCCAGCCACAGTTCGGTACGGCCGACCAGCGTCTTGGTATCGCCCATGCCCAGCGATTCGCGGCTGGGGACTTTCATCTTGGGGAAGGCGCCCAGCACCCCCACCGCGACAACCAGCGCCAGCATGGCTACGATGATCCCGGTCCAGCCGATCCCGTTCAGGATGATCCCCGCGACCATCGCCGCAAAGACGATCCCACCCGCCGCCAGCATGACCCGGATCAGCTTGCGAAACAGGAAATCGCGCTTCAGAGCCGCCGAGCGCCGCCCGATCGACCCCGCGCGGCGCCCGCCATAGTCGCGGTTGCGAACCAGCGACTGGCCCGCTGCGCTCATGATTTCGCGGTGCTGCCGCGCTTCGTCCGCCATCAGCTTTCGACGCTCAGAATGCTGGGTGCGTCATGGGCCAGCTGGGCCTGGGCGGCGCCTTCGGCGCGGGCGATGTAGCCCTTGGACTTCTCCACCTCGGCGGTCAGGGTGGTGACGGTCTGCTTCATCGATTCCAGCGCTTTCACCTTGAAGGTGTCGATGTTGTCCATCGTGTCATAGATGTTCTGGAAGGCGCGCTGCAGCGTTTCGATGGGAATCGTCGAGCTGGCCGCCTGTTCGTGGATCTTGCCGGTCTGGTCGCGCAGCAGGGTGCTGGTCGAATCGATCAGGTTGGCGGTGGTGGAATTGAGCGCGGTGATCTGCGCCAGCACCAGCCGCTGGTTGGTCATCGCCTGGGCCACGGTCACGGCGGTGCGCAGCGCGCCGACGGTGGTGGTGCTGGCGCGGTCGACGCCCTTGACCAGTTCGACGTTGTTCTTCTTGACCAGATCGAGCGCGAGATAGCCCTGTACCGATACCGCCATCTGGGTCAGCAGGTCCTGGGTCCGCTGGCGGACATAGAACAGCGCGCTCTCGCGGATCGCCTTGGCCTTGGCCGGATCGCTGGCGTCAAGATCGGCGGCCTTTTCCTCCAGCTTGCCGTCGAGCGTGCGGGAAATGTGGATCATCTGCTCCAGATTGCCCATCGCCTCCCACAGCTTCTGCCGTTCGACATCGATCGCGGCATTGTCCATCAGCAGCTCGTCCTTCCCCGAACCCAGATGGGTCAGGATCGACTGGATGTGCCCCTGCGCCGACTGGTAGGAGGTGAAATAGCGCTTCACCGAATTGCCGAAGGGGATGATCCCCAGGATCTTGCGCCCGGTGGAAAGCTTGCCGTTCTTGCCGGGATCGAGTTCCTCCACCGTGCGGCGCAGTTCGGCCAGGTTGGCGCCAACGCCCGAATCCTTGTCCATCGCCCGCACCGGCCGGTCGAGGAAGCGGTTGGACATCGCGGCAGCGGCCATGATTTCCTTGCGCCCCATGTTGGTGATCGCATCGACTTTCTTGCCGAATTCGGGCGAATTGGCATCGGACGATATCAGATCGGCGACGAAGGCATCGACCTTGGTTTCCAGCTTGGACTTGTTGTCATCCGACACCGGAACCAGCCCCACGGCCTGTTCGGGCGCAACCACCGGCACCGGTTCGGGCGGGGTCAGGGTGATGGTCTGGGTGGCGGCGGTATCGGTGGGCGTAGTGGCCATGGACGGAATCCCGAATCCTTCAAGAGTTTCCCCAAGATGGGGAGCGGTGCGGCGCAGTCAAGCTGTGTTAGAGGAATAGGACAGGCGCGGCAAGCGAATGCGATTGCCCGCCCCGCGCAATTCGGGCAAAGCGCCGCTCGTTCGGGGCCGGTTTTTTGGGGTGCGGCATGCGTTTCGTGGTGACCGGCGGGTCGGGTTTCATAGGGTCGGCGCTGGTGCGCTACCTGGTTGGCGAGGCCGGCCATGCGGTGCTCAATCTCGACAAGCTGACCTATGCCGCCGATCCGTCCGCGCTGGCAGTGGTGGCGGGCCATCCGCACTACGCATTCCGCGCGCTCGATATTCTCGACCGCGCCGGGGTAGAGGCCGCGCTCGCCGAATTCCGCCCCGACGGGGTGTTTCACCTGGCCGCCGAAACCCATGTCGACCGCTCGATCGCGGATCCCGACGTGTTCGTGGAAACCAATGTGCTGGGCACCCAGCGGCTGCTCTCGGCCTGTTCGCGCTATCTGGCGGGCGGCGGCGCGCCAGAGGGCTTCCGCTTTCTGCACATTTCAACCGACGAAGTGTTCGGCGAGCTGCCCGCCGATCCCGCCGCGCTGTTCACCGAGGACAGCCCCTACGATCCACGCTCGCCCTATTCCGCCAGCAAGGCGGCGTCGGATCATCTGGTGCGGGCCTGGGTCAACACCTACGGCTTTCCGGCGCTGATCACCAATTGCTCGAACAATTACGGGCCGTTTCAGCACGCGGAAAAGCTGATCCCGCTGACCATCACCCGCGCGCTCGCGGGCCAGCCGCTGCCGGTCTACGGCAAGGGCGAGCAGATCCGCGACTGGCTCTATGTCGAAGACCACGTGCGCGGGTTGGACGAAGTGATGCGGCGCGGCCAACCGGGGCGCAGCTACAACATCGGCGGGCACAACGAACGCCGCAATATCGACGTGGTCCGCGCGATCTGCGCGATCCTCGACCGGATCCGCCCGCCCGCGCCGAGTGCAGGATTTGCGAGCCACGCCGATCTCATCTCCTTCGTAACCGACCGTCCGGGGCACGATTTCCGCTATGCGATCGACGCCGGGCGGATGCGCGCCGAACTCGGCTGGACCCCCGCCACTGCATTCGATGCCGGGCTTGAAGCAACCGTGCGCTGGTACGCGGCGCGATTGACGGGCGCGGCGGCGTGATTCAAGGTGCCCGGCCATGAAGGGTATCGTCCTTGCCGGCGGCGCGGGAACGCGGCTGCACCCGATCACCCGGGGCACCTCGAAGCAGCTGCTGCCGGTCTATGACAAGCCGATGGTGTTCTATCCGATCTCGGTGTTGATGCTGTCGGGCATCCGCGACGTGCTGGTGATCACCGATCCGGTCTATCACGACAACTACCGCCGCCTGCTGGGCGATGGCAGCGAACTGGGGATGCGCTTCAGCTATGCCGTCCAGCCCGAACCCAAGGGGCTGGCCCAGGCCTTCCTGATCGGCGAGGAGCACGTTGCGGGCGAGCCGAGCTGCCTGGTGCTGGGCGACAACATCTTTTACGGGCAGGGCCTCAGCCCGCTGCTGAAAAGCGCGGCGCAGACGCGCGAAGGCGCGGTGGTCTTCGCCCAGCAGGTCCGCGATCCCCACGCCTATGGAATCGTCGAATTCGACGCCGACCACCGCGCGGTTTCGATCGAGGAAAAGCCGGTCCACCCACGCTCCAACTATGCAGTGACCGGGCTCTATTACTACGACAACCAGGTCTGCCAGTTCGCCCGTGCGGTGAAGCCTTCGTCGCGCGGTGAGCTGGAGATTACCGCGATCAACCAGATGTATCTGGAGGCCGGACAGCTGAAGGTCGAGCTGCTGGGCCGGGGCTTTTGCTGGCTCGATACCGGGACGATCGACAACCTTCACGCCGCCGCCAGCTTCGTCCAGACGATCGAGCAGCAGCAGGGCTTCAAGATCGCCTGCCTGGAAGAGATCGCTTTCCTCAACGGCTGGATCGACAAGGCCCAGCTGCTCGATCTGGCCGGACGTTGCCACTATGGCGACTATCTGCGGCTGGTGGCCGAGACACCGCGATGAGCGCGCGGGGCTGGGAGCGGATCGATCCCGCCTATTTCCGCGACGACAGCGGCACGCTGGGCGTGGTCGAAGCGGGTGCGGGTCTGCCCTTTGCGGTCAAGCGGGTGTTCTGGCTGTTCGGCGTTCCCGGTGAAGAGATCCGGCGCGGCGACCATGCCCATGCCGCGCTGCGCCAGGTGCTGGTCTGCGCGCGCGGACGCTGCCGTATCGACCTCGAATCGCGCAGCGGGATCCGCGAAACGGTGGAGCTGGCCGAAGGCGGGGCAGGACTGCTGCTCGACGGGCCGGTCTGGCGTACCATGCACGGCTTTTCGCCCGACGCGGCGTTGATGGTGCTGTGCGACCGGGCCTATGCCGACGACCGGGTGATCCGCAGCCGCGCGGAGTTTGCGGCGCTGTGATCGGTGCGGGTGACTATGGCCCGCGCCTGGCCGCATTCCGGGCGGCTCTGGGCGATCTTGCCCCCGCAGCCGAATGGCGCGCGGAATTCCTGTTCGAAAGCGCGACCGATCACTGCCGCTTTGGGTCCACCGCCGATACCCTGGCCTGGTACGAGGGCTGCGCGGCGGCCAATTCCATGACCACTGCGCGCATTCCGCTCAGCGAATGCCGTGACTGGGCGTTCGATCCGGACAGCGGATCACTGGTCCATGCCAGCGGCGAATTCTTCCGGGTCGACGGGGTCCGCACCTTCGCCAGCCCGACGCGCGAAGTCGAGGGCGGCTGGGACCAGCCGTTTCTGACCCAGGTGGGGTTCGACGGCGGAATCCTCGGCCTGCTGCGCCAGCGCTTCGACGGCGTTCCGCACTATCTGGTGGAAGCCAAGGCCGAGCCGGGCAACTACCGGACGGTCCAGATCACCACGACGATCCAGGCGACCTTCAGCAACCTCAAACGCGCCCATGGCGGCAAAGGCACGCCCTATGCCGAGCTGTTTACCGATCCGGGCACCCACGGGGCGACGGTGCTGGCCGATCAGTGGATGAGCGAGGACGGCGGGCGGCTGTTCAACAAGCGCAACCGGACGATGCTGGTCGAACTGCCCGAAGACTGCGACGTGCCGCTGATCGCCGCGCGCTACCGCTGGGTCAGCCTGTTCCAGCTCAAGCAATTGCTGGCCGAGCAGGATGCGATCGTCAGCCCGCACATTCGCGGAGTGCTGGCGCTTGTCTGAACCGCTCAGCATCGCGCTGGTCGGCTTTGGCGGCCATGTCCGCAAGAACCTGCTGCGGGTCTTCGCGCTGCCCGGTGCGCCGCGGCTCAGCGCAGTGCTGGTTCGAGATGTTGCGGCCTACCGCGCAGCCTGGCCGGACCACGCGGCGCTGTTCACGTCCGATTTCGATGCGCTGCTGGCCGATCCGGGGATCGACGTGGTCTATGTCGCCACGCCGATTGCCGCGCACGCGCTCTTTGCCGCGCGGGCGTTGGCAGCGGGCAAACATGTCTGGTGCGAAAAGCCGGTCAGCCCCGCGCTGGAAACCACTCGCGATCTGGCCGATCTGGCCGCTGCGCGCGGGGTAATGCTGGGCGAAGTGGCGATGTACCGGCACCACGCCCAGTTCGCAGCGGTGCAGGGCCTGCTGGCGGACAAGGCAGCGGCGGGCGTAAGGCTGGTGGCGGCGCGCGCGCGTTTCACCATTCCCGAGCTGCCGCCCGGCGATATCCGCTATGACAAGGCGGCAGGCGGCGGGGCGCTGCTTGATGTGGGGTACTATCCGCTGTCGCTGGCGGGGGCGCTGTTCGGGCTGCCGCGCGGCGTCGCGGCCAGCGGATACACCTGCCCAGAGCGCGGGGTCGACCTGTCCGGCAGCGCGGCGCTCGATTATGGGGACTTTGCCGTCCACGCGCTGTGGGCGATCGGCGCGGCCTACGCGAGCGAGCTGGAGTTGAGCTTTGCGGATTCCACCGTGCTGGTTCCGCGGGCCTTTGCCAAGCCGCCGGATCTGGCCGTGCCGCTGTCCGTTATCCAGGCCAACGGTGCATCGTGCGACCCCATCGCGGTGGCGGCGGACGATCAATTCGCCAACCTGTTCGCCCACTACACCACGCTGATCCGCGCCGATGACCACGCGGCCTTTTCCCGGCTTGGCGCGGAGGCGGTGCAGGCTGCGACGCTGATCGAACAGGTCCGCTCGGCGCTGGACGGCGCGGGGCGCTGATGGCCGGGCAGCTGGTTTATGTCACCTATGCCGACGGCGCCTTTGTCGGCAACTATCGCCCGAACGCCTGGTTCGCGCGGGTGCTGGGTGGGGCGGGGCGGACGCTGTTCTTTGCCCGGTCCGATCTGGAGGCGAGCCCGGTCTACGGCGCCCACCGTGCGATCTTTGACAGTCCGCGCGGTGCCGGGCTGTGGGCCTGGAAGCCCTGGGCGATTCTGCAGGCTATGGCGGCCAGCGGGCCGGACGATGTGGTGTTCTACCACGATTGCGGGTTCGGGCTGCGCTACAAGCTGCTGCTGCGCCCGCACCGGCTGATCGCCTGGGCGCGCGAGCGTGGCTTTCTGGCCGGGGTCCGCGCGCCGCAATACGGGCCCAACCGCAAATGGACCCGCGCTGCCTGCCGCGCATTGATGGGCGGCGCAGAGGAACTGGCGGAGGTCCCGACGATCGAGGCATCGGTCTCGTTCTGGCCCAATACGCCTGCGGCGCGGGCCTTTGTCGAACAGTGGCTGCACTGGTGCCTGACCTGGGAGGCGATCCGCGATGCCCGTCCGGACGAGCGGGCTGACGAGGCGCCTGATTTCGTGGCTCACCGCAACGACCAGTCGGTGCTGACCAACCTGGTCAGCCTGACTGGCGCCCCGGCCTATGATCCAAGGGGAGAGAGCCTCCCATTCGCGAAGTCGGTGACCCTGCTGGAGCTCGACCTGCGCAGCCGTGACAGCGTGCTCTATCGCTGGCTGTGGCGCGCGGCGGTGCTGGCGGGGCGACTACGGCGGGGGTAACCTCAGCAGCGCTAACGCCCGAACCAGCGTGCCAGTCCGCGGCGGCGCGGGGGCGGCGGGGTCTGTTCGGTAAGGTGGAACAGGTAATTGGCCAGAATCGTCGCCTGCTCACGCGTCATCAGCACGTGGTGCAGATCAACGTCCCCGCGCTCCTTGCGGCGGGTCGACTGGACGCATTGCAGTTTGAGATCGAGCCTCGTCCCGATCGCGCCGTGGGACCAGCCCACCAGCACGCCATAGGATTCGCCGTCCGTTGCCTGCTCTCCCATCGCATTCCCCGCTTTGCGCGTAGTTTCCGGCAGCAAGACTATGGTTCGCGCGGCGAAATGCAACCGCCAGGCGAATCCGGAAAAGGGACAGTCTGGAAGGGCGGGGCCGCTCAGGCCGCCAGCTTGAACGGCTCGATTTCGCCGGACAGGTAAAGCTTCTTGGCCTTGGCCCGGCTGAGCTTGCCCGAGCTGGTGCGCGGCAGGGTGCGCGGCGGGACCAGTTCGACGACGCAGTTCATGCCGGTGATCGAGCGCACCTTGTCGCGGATCTGATCGTGCAGCCTGATCCGCTCTTCCGGATCCGAAACCCGGCAGTGAACCAGCACCGCCGGCACTTCCTCACCGCCTTCGGTCTCGACCGAGAAGGCGGCAATATCGCCCTGGTGGAAGCCGGGCAACTGTTCCACCGCCCATTCGATGTCCTGCGGCCAGTGGTTCTTGCCGTTGATGATGATCATGTCCTTGGCGCGCCCGACGATGAACAGGTAGCCATCGACCAGATAGCCCATGTCGCCGGTGTCGAGCCAGCCATCGACCAGGCAGGCATCGGTCGATTCCGGATCGCGGAAGTACGAATGCATCACGCTGGGGCCCTTGCACCAGACCTTGCCGATGTGGTGATCGGGCAGCGCGTTGCCGTGCTCGCCGCGGATTTCCAGCGCCATGTCCTTTACGGCCTTGCCGCAGTTGACGATCGCGCGGTAGCGGGCCGGCCGGCTGAGATCGCGCGGAGTGCCCGATAGCCGCTCTTCCTCCACCAGTTCCACCCGGATCCCTTCGCCCGGCGGCATGATCGTCACCGCCAGAGTCGCTTCGGCGAGGCCGTAGGAGGGGAGGAACGCGCTGGCCTTGAACCCGGCCTCGGCAAAAGCGTTGACGAAGCCCTGCATCACGTCGGGGCGGATCATGTCGGCGCCGTTGCCCGCGATCCGCCAGCGCGACAGGTCGAAGCGCTCCGAAACGTGGCTCTGGCTGGAAATGCGCCGGGCGCAGATGTCATAGCCGAAAGTCGGCGAGTAGCTGGCGGTGGTTCCGGGGTTGCGGCTGATCAGATCGAGCCACGCCAGCGGACGCCGGGCGAAATCCTCGGTCTTGAGGTAGTCGGCGGACACCTGGTTGGCGATCAGCGAGAGGAAGCAGCCGACCAGCCCCATATCGTGGTACCACGGCAGCCAGCTGACGCAGCGGTCGCTCTCGATCAGCTTCATCCCCTCGCCGTGGCCGGCCAGATTGTTGAGCAACGAGGCATGGGTGACGGCAACGCCGTGCGGGAAGCGCGTCGATCCGCTGGAATACTGGAGATAGCAGATATCGTCGGTGCTGGCCTGGGGCAGGGCGCACTCGGGCGCGGGCTGAAGCCGGAAGTCCTGCCAGGCAATTCCCTGGCAGCCCTGCCGCTCGGCGGCCGCACCGGCCATTGCAGCGATTTCGGCCGGGTAGAACAGGATCAGCGGGTCGCTCGACTGCAGCTGGACGGCGAGTTGGTCGATATAGCTTTCCTTGCCGCCAAAGCTGGTCGGCAATGGCAGCGGCACCGGCCAGGCCCCGGCATAGATGCAGCCGCAGAAAAGCGCAGCAAAGTCCGGCCCGGTTTCGGCGACGAGGGCAACCCGGTCACCCTTGCCGACGCCGTGGGCCACCAGCCGCCGGGCGGCGGTCAGCGCATCGCTGCGCAGTTCGGAATAGGGATAGACCCGGGCCAGACTGCCGCGCGGATCATGGAAATTAAGCCCGCGCTTGCCCGACGCGGCATAGTCCAGCGCCTCGCCAAAGGTCGCGAATGTGGAGAGACGACGCGGGAGCGTGTCCTCGTTCGGCGTCGGCACCAAAGTTGCGGTACTGCTCGTCACCAGCGTGGCGGCATCGTTCATGCGCAAAAACCCGATATTTACCAACAGGATGCGCCGTTTTCCGACGTCAACCAGTTGATCCTGAACATGCACGGGACCCTCACCGCCCCGCAACGCAGGCTCCCCATTTGCCATATAGTGTGGCACGAATAAGGCCGATGGCAGACCGTCCCCGCCGCATTCCCCGGCCGCTAGACGCCGCGCGACTCGAAGAGCTGGCGCTGTCCTATGTCGCGCGCTTTGCCACCAGCGCGGCAAAAGTGGATGGCTATCTGCGCCGCAAACTGCGCGAACGCGGCTGGGAAGGGGAGGGCGATCCGCCCGTCGCCGCGCTGGTCGAACGCTTCGTTGCGGCCGGCTATATCGACGATGCCGCCTTTGCCCGGGCCAAGAGCGGCAGCCTGCTGCGGCGCGGCTATGGCCAGCGCCGGGTGGCGCAGGCGCTGAACGCAGCCGGGATCGCCGAGGAGGTACGCGCCGAGGTCGCGCCCGATGCCGCCGCCGGGCGCCAGGCGGCGCTGGCCCTGGCCCGCAAGCGGCGGCTGGGTCCGTTCGGCGCGGGCCCGGCCGACCGCGCCGCGCGCGAGAAGCAGATCGCCGCGATGCTGCGCGCCGGGCACCCGCTGGACAGCGCCCGCGAAATGGTCAATGCCGCCAGCGTTGAAGCGGCAGAAGTCTGGGCTGCCGCAAGTGAGGACGAATGATGCGCTGGATCCCCCTGTTGGCGGCCCCGCTGCTGCTTGCCTGCTCGCCAAGCAGCGACGCCGCCGCCCCGCAATCGACCCAGGCGGCGCCCGCCGTTCATCCGCAGTCCGGCCTGGCGGTGGTGCCGCTGCGCGTAACCCACGCCGGCACGGTCCACACCTTCCGCGTCGAAGTCGCTGGCACGCCGCAGGAACAGTCGAGGGGCCTGATGTTCCGGACTGCGATGGGCGCCGACGAAGGGATGATCTTCCCGATGACCCCGCCGCGCGGCGCCAGCTTCTGGATGCGCAACACGGTGATCCCGCTCGACATTATCTTCGTCGGCGTGGACGGACGGATCACCAACATCGCCGCCAATGCCGTACCCTACGACGAAACCCCGCTGTCCTCGACCGGGCTGGTCAAGGGCGTACTCGAACTCAATGGCGGCCGCGCGGCGCAGCTGGGGATCGCGGCGGGGGACCGCGTGGAATGGTAGGCCCGCGCCCCCTTTCACGCGGCGTTCAATTCGGCTAGGCGCTGGCGCATGGGATTCTTCGGCAAGATCTTCACCTGGTGGAACGGCGCCACCATCGGCACCATGTTCAATTCGGCCATGACCGGCGAGAAGGTCGGGACCGACACGCTTGGCAATGCCTATTTCCGCGCGAAAAAGCGCTATTCGGCGGGCCATCCCTTTGCCGGGCGTGAGCGGCGCTGGGTGATCTATGCCGGGGCCAACGATGCCAGCAATGTGCCGGCCGAATGGCACGGCTGGCTGCACGGGGCCTTTGACGGCGTGCCCGAAAGCAATCTGCCGCCGCCCCGCATCTGGGAGACCGAGCACCGCCCGAACGCCACCGGCACGGCCCAGGCCTATCGCCCGCGCGGGGCGATGGAGCGCGGCGGCGTGCGCGCACCGGCCACGGGTGACTATGAATCCTGGTCGCCGGAAGGCTGACCGGCGGTGAAGCGGGCTGCCGCCCTGATCCTGCTGGCGCTGGCCGGGTGCTCCGGCAGCGGCGATGACAGCGCTGAGGGTGCCGCCACCGATGTGCCCAAGGCGGTCGCCGCCCCGGCCTCGTCCGCGCCGGTGGTCGAAAGCGAATACGGCACTCCGGTAAAGGACCGCGTTGCGACCGTGGGCCTGCTCAACAAGCGCAACAACCTGTCGCAGGATCTGGTGCTCAAGCCGGGTGAGGCGAAGCGGGTCGGCAATGTGGTGGTCCGCCTGTCCAGCTGCGAGCGGACCCTGCCGTGGGAGAACCCGCAGGAAACCGGGGCCTTCGTCCAGGTCTATGTCGAAGAGCGCGAGGCGGCGGACAAGCCGCTGGCCTGGCGCAAGGTCTTTTCCGGCTGGCTGTTCAAGAATTCGCCCTCGCTCAACGTGGTCGAGCATCCGGTCTATGACGTCTGGGTCAAGGACTGCGCGATGAAGTTCCCGGGCGAAGAGGCCGATCCGGCGGCGGCGGCCAGTGCCGCGGCGAAGCCCTCGGGCAGCGCGGCTCCGGCTACGGCGCCATCGGCCAAGCCCTCGGCGGCGGTGCCCGCGCCGAAGCCGTCGACCACCGCGCCGTCACCGTCGGTCGGGATCTGAGCCGCGCGTAGCAGCGCAAGGTATTCCGCCTGATCGATCTCCACCGCGCCCAGCGAGGCCAGGTGCGGCGTGATGAACTGGCAGTCGAGCAGGGTCACCCCCGCATGGCGCAGCGCCACCACCAGCCAGGCCAGCGCGACCTTGGAGGCGTCGGTCATCCGGCTGAACATCGATTCGCCGCAGAAAACCCGGTCGAACCCCACGCCATAGAGCCCGCCGACCAGCGTGCCCTGATGCCAGCACTCGATCGAATGGGCCCGTCCTTCATCGTGCAGCGCGCGGTAGCTGGCCTCGATCCGGTCCGATATCCAGGTTTCGGCAGTGTCTGCCCGCGGTCCGGCGCAGGCTTCGATCACCCGGTCGAAGGCCCGGTTGCAGGTCACTTCGAACCGGTCGCTGCGCAGCACCTTGGCCAGCGAACGCGAACAGTGAAAGCCGTCCAGCGGCAGCACCGCCCGGCGGCGCGGCTCCACCCAGAACACCTCGGGATCGTCGCGCGCGTCGGCCATCGGGAACACCCCGCTGCGGTAGGCGAGCAGCAGCAGGTCGGGGTCAAGCGGCGGCGGGGTTACGGGCGCGTGCACGGCCTTTTTCCCATGCACCATTTCCAATCGCTTGTCATCCGCCCGCCTTGCCTCTAAGGGCAGCCCCGCCCGCAGGAGTGTAGCTCAGTTGGTAGAGCATCGGTCTCCAAAACCGAGGGCCGTGGGTTCGAGTCCCTCCACTCCTGCCAGCATTCCCTGCAAGCACAGATTACCGCGATGACCGCCGAGCCGCCCTTTGAGCCCAGTCCCCCGCGCGGCGCCGAGCTGCGGACGTGGTTGCGTGCCGAGCCGACCCCGCGCGAAAGTCTGGTCTTCGGGCTGATTCTGGCGCTGCTGGCCACCCTGCCAGTGCTGGTCGCGACCTATCCGCAGATGGTGGACTATCCCGCCCACCTTGCCCGCTTTCACGTGATGCTGAAGCGCGATGGCAGCGCGGTCTTGCAGCAGTATTATGGTTTCAAATGGCGCTGGATGGGCAATCTGGGCGCCGATCTGCTGGTTCAGCCGCTGGCGCGGGTGGTTCCGCTGGAAATGGCCGGGCGGATCATCGCCGGGCTGATTCCCTTGCTGACCGGTCTGGGCATCCTGGCGGCCGAATGGGCGCTGCGGCGGCGGATCGGAGTGGGGGCGGTGCTGGCCTTTGCCTTCATCTGGTCGCCGGCGCTGCTGCTGGGGTTCTTGAATTTCGGTCTGTCGCTGGCGGCGGCGCTGTTCGTGTTCGCGCTGTGGGTGCTGCTGGAAGGGCGGCGCTGGCGCGCGGCGCTGATGGTGCCGCTGGGGTTCGTGGTCTGGCTGTGCCACGTCTCGGGCTGGGGCGCGCTGGGGCTGATGGTGTTCGGCTATGAATGGAACCGGCATCGCAGCTGGAAGGCTTTCCTGACGCCGCTGCCGCTGGCCTTGCCGATTCTGGCATTGATATTTGGTGCCGGGACCAAGGGGCTGGCGTCCTATGGCTATGGCGAGGCGGTGTCGGTCTACAAATGGGCGATCTGGCGCCAGGCGATGCGCGATTCGGTGCAGTGGCTGGACTATGCCAGCCTGGTCTTCGTGCTGGCCTTGCTGGCGGCCTCGGCCGTGCTGCGGCGAATCGACCCGCGGCTGGGCTGGGCGACGGCGCTGGTACTGCTAAGCTCGCTGGCGCTGCCACGGCACATCTTCGCGGGCGATCTGGTCGATGCGCGGATGGTCTCGACCGGGCTGATGACCGGCTGTCTGGCGCTGGCCTGGCGCGCGCCACGCTGGGTGATGATCCTGGCCCCGGCACTGTTTCTGGGGCGGCTGGCGCTGACCACGGACAACTGGCACCGCGATTCGGCGGAAACCGCGCACCTGCTGGAAACGATCGACCGCCTGCCGCAAGGCGCGCGGCTGGCCACGATCGTGATTACCGAGCGCAAGGACTGGCCGTTCAACCCGCAGGAGCACATCTGTGGCTATGCGCTGGTCCGGCGCGATGCGCTGGTCAACTGCAACTTCGCGCTGCCGATGGTGCACATGATCACCATCAACCAGGGCGGGCGCTTCTTCCGCGACCCCTACCACCGCCTCAACCACAAGCCGAACGCGCCGATCGATCTCAGCGGTTATGACCCTGCCAAACACGCCGATTGGTTCTGGTATGTCGGCCGCAACCGCCCCGACCGGCTGCCGCGCGGCGCCAGGGTGATCGAGGCCGATCGGCACACGCTGTTCGCCCGGCTTGCAAAACGCCCGGGCGGTAGCTAAGTGCGGCGGTGTCTTCCGACATCGGGAACACAGCCTTGCCCCGGACGCGCTGCCATCAGCCGCCGGGGGCGGCGCTGTTCCTGTTGACGAAGGGCGATTGGTTCAATCCGTTCAGGCAGCAAAGGCTAGGCAGCCCATGGCCAAGATCTCTCCCGGCGAATTCATGCGCCAGGTCCAGGCAGAAGCCCGCAAGGTCGTGTGGCCGACGTGGCGCGAAACCTCGACCACCGCGATCTTCGTGGGAATCATGATGGTGCTGCTGGCGCTGTTCTTCCTCGGCATCGACACGCTGTTTGGCCAGGCGGTCAAGTGGCTGCTGTCGCTGGCCTGATTTACGGAAACTACGAGAGACACATGGCCCGCTGGTACATCATCCACGCCTATTCCGGCTTCGAGAACAAGGTTCGCGATTCGATCCTGTCCGAAGCGACGCGCAAGGGACTCGAAGCCCTGGTCGAAGCGGTCGAAGTGCCGCATGAGACCGTGACCGAGGTCAAGCGCGGCAAGAAGGTGCAGGTCGAACGCAAGACCATGCCCGGCTATGTGCTGGCCAAGCTGATCCTCAACGACGATGTCTATCACCTCGTCAAGAACACCGCCAAGGTGACCGGGTTCCTGGGCCCCAACGGCAAACCGCAGCCAATCACCGACCGCGAGGCCGCCCGCTATTTCGGCGCGCGCGATGCCGCTGCGGCCGAACCCAAGAAGCACATCAGCGTCGATTACGAAATCGGCGATTCGGTCAAGGTGCTCGACGGTCCGTTCAACTCGTTCACCGGGATCGTCGAAGAACTCGATTTCGACAAGAACCGGGTCAAGGTCTCGGTTTCGATCTTCGGGCGCGCGACGCCGGTCGAACTGGACTTCGAACAGGTCGAACTGGTCAAGTAGACCCGGCGCCGGTCATTCCCGGCAGATGGCCATATTGGTGCGGTCTGCCGCAAGAATGCTGGCCGTACCGGTGGTCGACATCGTCATGCCGTGCGGCGCGCACTTGCGCAGCTGAAAGCGCACCTTGCGTGCCCGGAAATCCAGACTGACCTTGCGGAAGTTCTCCATCAGGTCGGTTCCAAGCAAGAGCGCCGGCCGGTCCTGCAGGCCGAAAACCTCGAACGGCGGCACGTCGGCAAAGGCCACCGGCACGTTGCGCAGCACCACCGACCCCAGCCTGAGCTCGTCGACGTGAACGATGTCCACCGGCACTTCCTTGCCGGTGACGCCAGCAATTATCGCTTTGTAGACCTTGACGTTGCGGCGGCGGAACAGGCTGGTCCGCAGCGCGGTGTTGCCGATCGTCACTTCCGATCCGGTATCGACCACGGCATCGAGCGCGATGCTGCCGGCCCTGACCTTGGTCAGGATCAACTGCCCGCGCTTGAGGCGTGCGGTCACGACGATTTCGCCGTCAAAGCGGGGCATGGGGGTTCTGCCGTCATCGATGCTGATTTTGCGCTTTTCGAAATCGAGCATCAGCCGCTGCTCGACCAGTGCATCGAGCCCGATCAGGCCGACCGCGCCGATGTTGTGTTCGCTCAGCCGCGGCAGCTGAAGGTCACGTACCTCGCTTGAGCCCAGCCGCAGGGTGTCGACCTTGGCGCGTTCAACCTCGCGCGATTCGGTAATGCCGTTGAGCAATGCCGGACGGCCCGGCGGCAGGACCAGCGCATCGGCCAGCCGGTGGCTGATCACCGACGTGTCGGCCCCGCTATCGACCACGAAGCGGTAGGGACCGGTGCCGTTGACGCCGACCTCTACCGTCAGCCGGCTGTTGAGCTTGCGCGCGGCGATCTCCTCGCCGCCGATCGTCAGGGTATCGTCGATCACCGCCGGCTTCAGCGGGGGCATCCGTGCCGCAGGATCAAGCGGCTTGCGCGGCCGTTCCGCTTGGACCTGGACGGCAAATGCCAGCGTGACGCCAAAAGCCAGAGCGGCGGCGAAGGATCGGGATGCGGGGCGAGAGGCCATCACTGGCGAAAGGGGGTTTGCATGGATCGGAGTGTCACCCGAACCGGAGTGCCGCGTCAACGCCGAAGCGCGCATGGGTACATCGCGGCCTTGGGGCGATCGGCGAAGGGCCTCTGCTACGGCCCTGCCCGCTTCCTGCAGAACTGCACCCACACCGCGATCGCCAGGTTGGGCACCCAGCACGACCAGGCGACGATTGTATAGGATGCGGCGTAGCTGAGGCCCAGCGCGGCCTGGAAGATCGCCAGTTGCAAACGCAGGCTGATGGCCGCGCAGGTCAGGGCATAGGACAGGATCATCCAGCGGCGGTGCACGGCCGGGTCACGGAACAGGCCCTGCACGATTCCCGTCGCCGTCACCCCGGCCCAGATCAGCCCCAGCAACCCGAACCCGGCCGCGTTAGTCGCACCGCCCAGACTGAACGGCGCGATCGCCAGTGCGCCCGATGCGCCCGCGCAAACGCTGGTTGCGTAGAGCCACCCGACAATCCGGTGACGCCTGTCCGGGCGACCGCTGCGTCGCAGCAGCAATTGCAGTGCACCCAGCACCAGCGCTGCGGTTCCGCCGCAAACGTGCAGCAGCAGGATCGGCCGCCGGACCCCGTCCGGATCGCGTGACCCAAAGAATTCGGCGTAGGCATCCGGATCGATCAGATAGGACAGGCTGATCGACAGGGTCAGGCTGGCCCCGATCAGGACGGTGAGCACCGCAGCGGTCATCGCGAGCTGCCGCATGATTCGCTGCAGGTGCAGCATCGGATTGGCTTTCACCGCTGGTCAGTCCGGGCCTAGAACCTATAGGCGACCCCGGCCACGATCGACGATTGCCATTCCTGCCCAATCGCCGGGCTGCGACGGATCGGCTTGCCCAGATAGCTGCCGCTGGCCACGCCCAGCACCGACCAATGATCGCCGATGACATAAGCGAAGGTCAGGTCGCCGCCGAGGTTGGTGGCGTGCCTAGTGATTGGCGCCACCGGCAGGACAACGGCGCGGTGGTTGGCGATCATCTTGGCCCGCTGTTCGGCGGTGATGCCGTAGAGATAGTTGGCGCTCCGGCGATCCATCCAGTTGAGCTGGGCGGCCGGGGTGATGGTGAGTTTGCCGATCTCGATCGGGTAGCTGTACCGCGCAATCAGTTCGGTTCCACCGAACGTGCCGGTGATGTCGTGGCGCACTTCGCCGCTGAAGCGGCCGGCCGGTATCGAAACCCACAACCGGGCGCCGCCATCGACGGTCAGTTTCGCGCGGTCGCGGCCCGAACGGTTGCGCGCGGCGACGAACAGTTCGCCGCCTACCTCGACCATGCCGGTGCCAACTGCCCGAGCCAGGCCCATTTCCGTGGTTTCGATGTAGAACGCACCCTGCTTCAGCGAGATCAGCGGAATCGGATAGATCTGGGTGGTATCGCCGTTGAACGGCGCGCGATCGAGCAGCACGCCGAGGCCGACCGCGACGTGGTTGTCGCCGGCGGGTTCGGCGGACTGCGCCGTGGCTGCGGCGGAAATCAGACAGGCCGCACTGGCGGCAACGAGCGAGCAGACGGGACGGAAGAAGCGCATCGGGGTGGGGAAGCCTTGCAACTGGAGGAGGAAGGGTGGGCGCAGCCGTCCGGGCTGGGTGTGGATGCTGCGCTCGCTCCGCCGCTGCGGCGGCACGGCCTGCAAACCAAGCGAATTTTCGCCAATCTGTCGGCCGCCTTCGTGAAATTGCCGCAGACCGATCGGCGACGCGTCGATTTGTCGGCCGGGCCTGCTACAGCGTGCCGCAACTGCGATGGGCGAATCGGATCGCGCAGCGAACGGCCCTGGCACGTGACGGGTGATGATGACGGCATACTTGAACTACTGGATCAGGCTTGATCCGCGCGAATATGTGAACCACGCGCTGATCTATCTGGCGCTGGCGGCGCTGCTGGGAATTCTTGGGCCGTTTGGCACCTATGGTGAACCCTATGTCTGGCGGCTCAGCTATTGGCTGACCATGCTGTGCATCTTCGGCGGCGTGGTGGTGCCGTTCAGTGCCATGCTTCTCACCCGCATCGATGCGGTGCACCGGACTCGGCTGATCCCCGGCGGTGCGATGCTGGTGCTGGCAGCAGCCCTGCCGATGACCCTGATCGTGGGCGTGATCGACGTCGCCCTGTCCGCCCTCGCCTCGCGCCTTTCCGCGGCAGGGCTGATGGACCCGCAGCCGGTCGCGGAATGGCGCAGCGCGGGGTCAGCGTGGTGGGATTTTGCGGCCGCCGCCGTGCTCTATGTGCAGGTTGCGGCCATTTCGCTCGTGGCTATCGGGCTGGTGTCGCTGCGTTTCGCCGTGCGGCAGGGCAGCACGGCCAGCCCGCACCTGCACCCGCAGTACCAGCTGCCACTTTCCGCCCGGCCAGGGGCTGCCTTCCTCTCGCGCATTCCCGATGCGATCGGCACCGATCTGATCTGCCTGCGGATGGAGGACCACTATGTCCGCGCCGTCACCCGGCAGGGTGAGGCGCTGATCCTGCTGCGGATGCGCGATGCAATTGCCGAGCTCGATGGCGTGCCAGGGCTGCAGGTTCACCGCTCGTGGTGGGTGGCCGCTGACGCGATCGTGAAGCTCAGCCGCGACGGGCGCCGGACCGAAGTGCTGCTCAGCAATGGCCTGCGCGCGCCCGTTTCGGCAAGCTTTCGGCCTGTGCTGCATGGCGTACTTGCGTCGGCCGCATGAAGGCGCATGTGCTGCGACACCATCGCCGCGCGTTCAGAATTTCACCAGTTCCACCCGGCGGTTGCGGGCACGGGCGTCTTCGCTGGTACCTTGTGCCAGCGGGCGGGTGGAGCCGAAGCCGGCGGTTTTGAGCCGACCGGCTGCGATCCCGGCGGCGAGCAGTTCGGCCCGCACCGCTTCGGCCCGGGCGAGCGAAAGCGGCTGGTTGCGCGCCGGGTTGCCGGTATCGTCGGTGTGTCCCTCAATCGACACCCTGAGTGCCGGATTGGCTTGCAGCAGCTTGGTGATTTCGTCGATCGCGGGCAGCGCGGCGGGGCGGAGAGTCGCGCGGTTGAGATCGAATTCGATGTAGACGGGGACCCGCCCCTTGGCGTCCAGCGCGCTCTTGAGCGCGGCGGCATCGAGGAAGGAATAGCTTTTTGCCATGTCCTGCTTTTCCAGCACGGTGACATAGCCGTGAAGCGGGAACGAACCGGTGGCTACCAGGATCCACCATTCCTTGCCGCCCTGGCGCAGCAGGTAGAAATCCGCCTCATCGCAAGGATCGATGAAGCAGTGCCCGGTCGGCGCGGGCGTCGTGCCTTCCAGCTTGGCGCGGAAGGGATTGGTGCTGACCGTTCCACCGATCTTGCGGCCACCGAGTTCGGTAATAGCCAGCTCGTAGTTGTGGCGGAATTCAAGGCTGGAATAGGGCCGCGCGCGGGTCAGGCCGAATTGGGCCCGGTAGACCTTGCCTTCGACCGGGATCAGCTGGGTTCCGGCGATGAAATAGTCGCGATCGAACGCGCGGTTGGCGTCTTTCGCGTCCCAGTCGTTTTCCAGCCCTTCAAGCGGCTTGAACAGCGGAAATTCGGGCAGCGCGGCGGTGCTTTCCGGCACGGTGGCGGGATCGAATGCGGCGGGCGCGGCCGCAGAATTCGATGCAGGCGCGCTCGCGGCTGTTGCCGGGCTGGACGGACCGGGGGCGGCATCGCCCTCGCGCTTGATCTCGCAAGCGGACAGCAGCGGGGTGCACAGGACGGCGGCAAGGGCAAGGGCGTGACGCATGGCGACAGATCTCCGGGAGCGGACAGAATCGCAGTGCTGGCACGACCGGACCGGAATGGATTGGCGATTTCCGTCATGTTCGGGCGGTTAACCCCGATCTAACCGCCGGCGGCTATGGTTGGGCCATGACCGCGCAAGCCACAGGGGAATCGGGCAGTGTCGAACGGCTGGCAGGGCTTGATGCCCTGCGCGGCATTGCGGCCTGCGTGGTCGCGTTTGGCTATCACGTGAAGCTGTTCTTCGCGCCCGGCGTGTTCGTACCGCAATGGGGCGGGCCGCTGGGCACCTGGATGCACGAATTCGGCTGGACCGCGGTCGATCTGTTCTTCGTGCTGTCGGGCTTTGTCTTTGCGCACGTCTATCTGCGCGAGGACGGCCGCCTCGGTTCGCGCGGCAGACAGGCGGAGTTCTGGGTGGCGCGCGTGGCCCGGCTCTATCCGCTTCATCTGGCGATGCTGCTGGTCACCGCCTGGCTGTTCCAGGCGGAACCGGCCAACACCGCCCGGGCCTTTGCCGCCCATGCGGTGATGCTCCAGGCGCTGTACGAGCCGGTGTCGCGCACCTTCGTTGGCCCATCGTGGTCATTGTCGGTCGAAGTGCTGTGCTACGCCGTGTTCGCGGCGGCGGCCTGGGCAGGCGCACAGGCGGTGCGGACCGCCGGCTGGATAGCCTTGGGCTGCGGATTGGTTGGCATTGCGACGGTCGGGGATGTCTATGAGCCTTCCGTCGCAGGATACCTTTCGCGCGGCTTGACGGGATTCTTCGCCGGGCAACTGCTCTGGCACTATCGCGCGGCGCTGCAACGCATCGCAACCCCTGCGCTGATCGCAGCGGTGGCAGCCGGGATTGCCTTGAGCCATGCAGCCGGTCCGCGCGGTACAGGCGCCGTGCCGGCCCTTTCGCTGCTGGCCTGGCCGGCGCTGATCCTTGTGACCCTTCGTGCCCGGTTCATGACCGCGCGGCCGCTGGTCTGGCTGGGCGACCGGTCCTATGCGATCTACCTGTTGCACATGCCGATGATCGAC
>JABFRE010000211.1 GCA_013141325.1 Novosphingobium sp. | reverse complement strand
GGTACTGTAGCGGGGCGGGCTCCGACGCGGTCGCGGCGACCACGATCGAATATTCCATCGCGCCGTTTTCTTCGAGCTGGCGGACGATCTGCGCCACGGTCGAACGCTTCTGACCGACAGCGACGTAGATGCAATAAAGCTTCTTCTTCTCGTCGGTGCCCGAATTCGGGCCCTTCTGGTTGATGAAGGTGTCGATCGCGACGGCGGTCTTGCCGGTCTGGCGGTCACCGATGATCAGCTCGCGCTGGCCGCGGCCGACGGGGACCAGGGCGTCGATCGCCTTGAGGCCGGTCTGCACCGGCTCGTTGACCGACTGACGCGGGATGATGCCCGGAGCCTTCACTTCAACGCGCTGGCGGGTCGCGTCCTTAATCGGCCCCTTGCCGTCGATCGGGTTGCCCAGCGCATCGACCACGCGGCCCAGCAGGCCCTTGCCGACGGGGACGTCGACGATGGTGCCGGTCCGCTTGACCTGATCGCCTTCCTTGATTTCCGCGTCCGAGCCGAAAATCACGACGCCGACGTTGTCGGCCTCGAGGTTGAGCGCCATGCCCTTCACCCCGTTGGCGAATTCGACCATTTCGCCGGCCTGGACGTTGTCCAGCCCGTGGATGCGGGCGATGCCGTCACCCACCGATAGCACCGAGCCGACTTCCGAGACCTGGGCGGCGGTGCCGAAGCTGGCGATCTGGTCCTTGATGACCTTCGAGATTTCAGCGGCGCGGATATCCATGTTCAGCCTTTCATCGCTTGCGCGAGGGTATTGAGACGAGTGCGGATCGAGCTGTCGATCTGGGTCGAGCCGATCTTGACGACGAGGCCGCCGAGGATCGCAGGATCAACGGTGGCGGAAACGGTGACATCCTTGCCTTCGCGGGCCTTGAGCTTGGCGGCCAGCGCCTTCAGCTGGGCATCGGACAGCGGGTGGGCGCTGACCACATCGGCCTTCACTTCGCCGCGCGCGGCCGAAGCGATGGCGGAAAAGGCGCGGACAATGTCGGGCAGGGCAGTCAGCCGGCGGTTGGCAGCCAGCACGCCCAGGAACTTGCGGGTCAGCCCCGACAGGCCCAGCACACCGCCGACGCCGTCGACTGCCTTGGCGGCGGCATCGCGGCCGATCTGCGGGTTGCGAATCAGCGCGGCCAGATCGCCCGAGCCGAGAATCGCCTGGCCCAGCTTTTCGAGATCGGATTCGACCACGGCGACAGCCTTGCTCTCGCTCGCCAGTTCAAACAGCGCAGAGGCGTAGCGCCCCTGAAGGCTGGCACTTAGACTGGCCGTAATGCCGCCGGAATTCTCCACGCGCTCAGGTTCCTTGCATCGGGTGCGTTGGCAGGGCGAATCCAGCACAAGACTGCGCCTCCGCCCTTCAGACGGGGGCGCGCATAGCCATGATTGTGCTGCGATGCAAGGTCGGGCAAGGACATTCCCGAACACGAACCCGAGGAAGGGCGGACTATGGGCGAGACTATCCACCTGACGATGGCCGACGGGCACGAAATGCCGTGCTATCACGTCCTGCCCGAAGGCGCGCGGCGGGGCGGACTGGTGCTGGTGCAGGAAATATTTGGCGTCACCGACCATATCCGCGAGCTGTGCGACGAATATGCCGCTGATGGCTATGAAGTGATCAGCCCCGGCCTGTTCGACCGCCAGCAGCCGGGCTGCGCGCTGGGCTATTCCGGTGCGGACTGGGAGCGCGCGGTGCAAATCGCGCGGCAGGAGCACGATTGGGATCAGGGGCTGGACGATACCGCGCGGGTGATCGCGTGGCTGAAGGAGAAGGGCGGCCCGGTTTTCATCACTGGGTACTGCTTTGGCGGATCGGTTGCCTGGCGGATGGCCCAGCTGTCCGACGATCTCGCAGCGGCGAGCTGCTATTACGGGGGCTACATCGCCACCCGCTTTGCCGACCCCGCGCCCCGGTGCGCGACGATCTGTCACTTTGGCCGCTACGATTCGATGGTCGATATCGCCCCGGTCGAGGCGTTGATCGAAAAGCAGCACCCCACTGCGCAGATCTTCGTCTATGAGGCCGGGCACGGGTTCAATTCGGACCGGCGCAAGGACTACCACCCCGAAAGCGCCGAACTGGCGAAGGAGCGGACGCTGATGCTGTTCAAGGCGCTGGGGGGCTGACATGGCCCGGATCCTTATCGTCCTGCCGCAAAGCGATTATGACCCCACCGAAGTGGCGTTCCCCTGGACAGTCTGGACCGGGGCCGGGCATCAGGTGGTGTTCGCCACCGAAACCGGCGCGGCGGCGGCCTGCGACCCGGTGACGCTGACCGGGGAAGGGCTGCCGGTCTACGCCCGCTCGCTCCGCGCCCGGGCAGAGGGGCGCGCGGCCTATGCCGCAATGATCGCCGACCCGGCCTATCGCGCACCGCTGCGCTGGGCCGATGTTCGCGCCGCCGATTTCGCGGCGCTGCACTTCCCTGGCGGCCATGCGCCCGGCATGAAGCCCTATTGCGAAAGCGCCGAGGTTCAGCGACTGGCGCGCGAGGCCTTTGCCGCAAGCCAGCCGGTCAGCGCGGTGTGCCACGGTGTGCTGCCGCTGGCCCGCGCCGGGGTGCTGGCGGGGCGGCGCACCACCGCGCTGACGTCTCCGCTGGAAGAGATCGCGGTGCGGCTGACCGGCGGCGCGCTGCCGGGTCACTACCGGACCTATCCCGAAAGCGTGGAAGCGGAAGTCAAACGCCGGATCGGGGAAAACGGCCGGTTCGAGCGCGGGCCGCTGCTGCCGCGCTATGCCAACGCCAAGGCGCCGATGGCCGGGTTCGTGGTGCAGGATCTGCGCTATCTCTCTGCCCGCTGGCCGGGCGATGCCTGGACTCTGGCGGAACGGCTGCTCGATCTGCTTTGAGCGCAAGGCGCGGGATGCGCGCTGTGCGGCGCGGTGCAAGGATGGGGCTCACCACCACGGGAGCCTTTCGATGACCTACCGGATTACCGGCCTAGACCCGCAGCCCTTTGCCGACCTGTTCGCGCTGACTGATACCGAACTTGCTGCGCGCAATGCCCGTCGCGTCACCGCTGGGGCTGATCGCGGCTTTCCCTGCCGGGTCAGCCTTGAGGATGCCCGCGCGGGGGAGGAGCTGATCCTGCTGCACCACACCAGCCACGATGTCGCCACACCCTATCGCAGCGCTTATTCGATCTATGTGCGCAAGCACGCGAAGCCGGCGGACTACGTCGATCAAACCCCGCTGGTGTTTGACGGCCGGCCGCTCGGGCTGCGCGGGTTCGATGCCGATGGGTTGTTGCGCGATGCCCGTCTGGCCTTGCCGGGTGAGGCCGATGTGAAGATCCGCGAGCTGTTGGCCAATCCGGCGATTGCCTATATTCATGCCCACAACGCCGCGCACGGCTGTTTCGCCGCGCGGGTCGATCGCCACGGAGACGCGTCGTGATGATGCCCGACGAGGAATGCTGGAACGCGGCGCTGGCCCGCGACCGGACCTATGACGGGCGCTTCGTTTCGGGCGTGATGAGCACCGGGATCTATTGCCGCCCCTCGTGCCCGGCGCGCCACCCGAAGCGCGAGAATGTCCGCTTCTTTGCGACAGGCGCGGAGGCGCGGGCGGCGGGGCTGCGGCCCTGCAAGCGCTGCTCGCCGGACGATGTCAGCCGCGACGAGCGCGCGGTGCTGAGCGCGATTGCCGCGATCAAGCAGGCGGGCCAGCCGCTGGCGCTTGCCGCACTGGCGGACGAGACCGCCTATTCACCCAGTCACTTCCAGCGGGTGTTCACACGCCATACCGGCATGTCTCCCGCCGCCTATGCCCGGGCGCTGATGTCCGAAAAGGCGGCGCAGGCGCTGACCGACGAGGGCCGGGTGACCGAGGCGATCTATGCTGCGGGCTATTCGGCGCCGTCGCGCTTTTACGAAGGGACACAAGGGAGACTGGGGATGATGCCTTCGGCCTGGGCGAACGGCGGTAAGGGCGCGACGATCCACTGGGCGGTGGTCGCAACCTCGCTCGGTTCGATGCTGGTTGCTGCAACCGGCAAGGGCGTCTGCCGCCTGTCGTTCAACGAAGGGCGCGAAGCTTTGGAAGAACGCTTCCCCAAAGCCGACCTGGTGGAGGGCGGGGCAGGCTTCGCGGCGCTCCTGGCCCAGGTCGTTGCAGCGGTGGAGGCGCCGGGCGATTTCGCCCACATCCCGCTGGACGTCAAAGGCACGGCCTTTCAGGAAGCGGTCTGGCGCGAATTGCAGCGGATCCCCAAGGGTGAAACCCGCACCTATGCCCAGCTGGCCGCTGCAGTTGGTAAACCCAAGGCGGTCCGTGCGGCCGGCAGCGCCAATGGTGCCAACAACGTAGCCGTGCTGATCCCGTGCCACCGGGTGATCCGCACCGGGGGCGGACTGGGCGGCTATGCCTACGGCCTCGAGATCAAACGCACGCTGCTGGAAAAGGAAGCGAAATGAGCGACACGGTTGCGGCCTTTAAGGCACTTCACGTTCCCGGCGATCCGCTGGTGCTGTTCAACATCTGGGATGCCGGCAGCGCCAGGGCGGTTGCCGGAGCCGGAGCCAAGGCGATTGCCACCGGCAGCTATGGCGTGGCCGAGGCGCAAGGCTTCAAGGATGGCGAGGCTTTTGCGATCGAGGACGCGCTGCGCAATCTGGAGCGGATCGTGTCCG
>JABFRE010000046.1 GCA_013141325.1 Novosphingobium sp. | reverse complement strand
TATCTACATCCGCGGCGAATATATCCGCGAGGCTGAGGTGCTGTCCGCCGCCGTCGCCGAGGCCTATGCCGCCGGGCTGATCGGCAAGAACGCCAGCAAATCGGGCTATGATTTCGACGTCTTCGTCCATCGCGGCGCGGGCGCCTATATCTGCGGCGAAGAAACCGCGATGATCGAAAGCATCGAGGGCAAGAAGGGTCAGCCGCGCCTGAAGCCGCCGTTCCCGGCCGGGGCGGGCCTCTATGGCTGCCCGACCACGGTCAACAACGTCGAATCGATCGCGGTTGCCCCCACGATCCTGCGGCGCGGTGCGGCGTGGTTCAGCTCGTTCGGGCGTGAGAACAACAAGGGCACCAAGCTGTTCCAGATCAGCGGGCACGTCGAAAAGCCCTGCGTGGTTGAAGAAGCGATGTCGATCCCGTTCAGCGAGCTGATCGAAAAGCACTGCGGCGGCATTCGCGGCGGGCGGGACAATCTGCTGGCGGTGATCCCCGGCGGCTCCTCGGTCCCGCTGGTTCCGGCGGTCGAAATCTGGGACGCGCCGATGGACTTCGACGGGCTCAAGGCAGTCGGCTCGGGCCTTGGCACGGCGGCGGTGATTGTCATGGACAAGAGCACCGACATCGTCCGCGCGATTGCCCGTCTGTCCTACTTCTACAAGCACGAAAGCTGCGGCCAGTGCACCCCCTGCCGCGAAGGCACCGGCTGGATGTGGCGCGTGATGGAACGCCTGCGCACCGGCGACGCCGACGTCAGCGAGATCGACATGCTGCAACAGGTCACCAAACAGGTCGAAGGGCATACGATTTGCGCGCTCGGCGACGCGGCCGCCTGGCCGATCCAGGGCCTGATCAAACACTTCCGGCCGGAGCTGGAACGGCGGATCGCGGAAAATGTGCGGGAGGCGGCGGAATGAAGGCCAAATCTACCGGTATCCGTGTAGTGGGCGGCGTACTAACTGCATTCGGCGTTCACTACTTTTTTTCGCCACCACTGGGTGCCGAAGGTACTCCTACTCACGATGAGATTAGCTTGGCGATTTGCGGATGGCTAATTTTAAGTGGCATGGGTTTGATTGCACAGCTGAAACCTGCGTTTATTTTCTATCTAATTGGCCTTGCGATGTTCGTACTGAAGTTCGTCGTTGGTGGATTGAACAGTGGCCACGGTGTACTTGAGACACTTCTTTTCGCCGCAATTCTCGCAGTGGTATTCGGTTGGCCAGCAATGTTTGTCTGGGCGCGGTCTGAATATCTTAAGCCTTGGTTTGCCGAGGATACCCAATAATGCCTAAAGTCACCGTAGACGGCATCGAACTCGAAGTCCCGCAGGGCGCGACCGTCCTGCAGGCGTGCGAGCTGGCGGGGAAGGAAATCCCGCGGTTCTGCTATCATGAGCGGCTGTCCATCGCGGGCAACTGCCGGATGTGTCTGGTCGAGGTCGCCCCCGGGCCGCCCAAGCCGCAGGCGAGCTGCGCGCTGCCCGCCACCGAGGGCCAGGTGATCAAGACCGACAGCCCGATGGTCAAGAAGGCGCGCGAGGGGGTGATGGAGTTCCTGCTCATCAACCACCCGCTCGACTGCCCGATCTGCGACCAGGGCGGTGAGTGCGACCTGCAGGACCAGTCGGTCGCCTATGGCCGCGGCGCGAGCCGTTACCACGAGCCCAAGCGGGCGGTGACCGAGAAGTACATGGGGCCGCTGATCAAGACGGTGATGACGCGGTGCATCCAGTGCACCCGCTGCGTCCGTTTCAGCGAGGAAATCGCGGGCGTGGACGAGATTGGCGCGCTGTATCGCGGCGAGAACATGCAGATCACCACTTATCTGGAAAAGGCCTCCGCGCACGAGCTTTCGGCCAATGTGATCGACCTCTGCCCGGTTGGTGCGCTCACTTCGCGCCCCTACGCCTTCGAAGCGCGGCCGTGGGAGCTGAAGAAGACGCTGTCGATCGACGTGTCCGACGCGGTCGGCTCCAACGTCCGGCTCGACGCGCGCGGGCGCGAGGTGCTGCGCATCCTGCCGCGCGTCAACGATGACGTGAACGAGGAATGGCTGTCCGACAAGGGCCGCTTCATGGTCGATGGGCTGACCCGCCGCCGTCTCGACAAGCCGTGGCTGCGGCGTGACGGCAAGCTGGAATCGGCGAACTGGGAAGAGGCCTTTGCCGCCGTGGCGAAGATCAACCCCGGCAAGTCGGTGGCAGTGGTCGCGGGCGACATGGTCGATTGCGAGACGATGTTTGCGGCCAAGACGCTGGCTGGTGCGCTGGGGTCCGACCTGCTCGAAGGGCGCCAGACCGGGCTGGACTATGATTGCTCCAACCTGGCGGCGGTGAACTTCAATTCGGGGCTGGCGGGTATCGAAGAGGCCGACGCGCTGCTGATCGTGGGCAGCCATGTGCGCTGGGAGGCCCCGGTGCTCCACGCCCGCCTGCGCAAGATCGCCAAGCGCGGCGGCAAGGTCTTCGTGGTCGGGCCCGAATGGGACACCACCTTCGGGGCAACCTTCCTGGGCAATGACCTGGCGGTTCTGGGCAAGCTGCCCAAGGAAACCGCCGACGCCTTCAAGACTGCGCAGCGCCCGGCGCTGATCCTTGGTGGGGCCGGCCTCGCCAAGGGCGCGCTCGATGCGTGCCTGGCCTTCGCGGCGGCCAACAAGCTGGTGCGTGCCACTGACTCTGGGACATGGAACGGCTTCAACGTGCTGCACATGGCGGCGGCGCGGATGGGCGGGCTGATGCTGGGCTATGCGCAGCAGGGCGGGATCGCCGATCTGGTCAAGGCCAAGCCCAAGATGCTGATTTCGCTGGGTGCGGACGAGGTGGATTATACGAAGTTCGCGGGCAGCATGATCGTCTATATCGGCCACCACGGTGACAAGGGTGCCCATGCAGCCGACGTGATCCTGCCGGCGGCGGCGTTCAGCGAAAAGCCGGGCACCTACGTCAACACCGAAGGCCGCGTGCAGTGGGCCGACAAGGCCGTCTTTGCGCCGGGCGACGCGCGTGAGGACTGGACGATCCTGCGGGCCATGGCCGATGCGCTGGGCGTGTCGGTCGGCTTCGACAGCTTTGACCAGCTGCGCGGCGCGATGGCCAAGGCCGTTCCGGCGCTGGGCCGCGAAGGGCTGGCGGATTATGGCGCGCTGCCAGTTGTTCGCTCTGGGGCAAAGGCCGGGGCGAAAGGCAAGATCGAAGCCTATCCGATCCAGGACTTCTACCTCACCAACCCGATCGCCCGCGCCAGCGTGACAATGCAGCGCTGCTCGGCCGAGCTGCTCCACGGTGAAGAGTTCGCGGAGGCTGCGGAATGACCGTCTTCTTCCAGAACTGGCTGCCCTACGAATGGGCCTGGCTGGCCGCCACGATCGCGGGGATCCTGCTGATCGCGCTGCCGCTGATGCTCGCCGTGGCGATGATCATCTATGTCGACCGCAAGGTCTGGGCGGCGATGGCGCTGCGGCGGGGGCCGAACGTGGTGGGCCCGTGGGGGCTGCTGCAATCGTTCGCGGACGGACTGAAGGTGTTCCTTCAGGAAACCATCATCCCGTCGGCCTCGAACAAGGCGCTGTTCCTGATCGCGCCGATCATCACCTTCACCGTCGCGCTGATGGCCTGGGCGGTGATCCCGTTCAATTCGGGGGCGGTGCTGGCGGATATCAACGTCGGGTTGCTCTACGTCCTCGCGATCTCGAGCCTGGGGGTTTACGGGGTGATCGTCGCGGGCTGGGCCTCCAATTCGAAGTACCCGTTCTTCTCGGCAATGCGCGCCTCTGCGCAGATGATTTCCTATGAAGTGTCGATCGGGTTCATCCTGATCTGCGTGGTGATGTGGGCCGGGTCGTTCAACCTCAACACCATCGTCCACGCGCAGCAGGGCCACGGGCTTGGCTTTATCAACGCCTTTGCCTTCAACCCGCTGCTGTTCCCGATGTGGGTGATGTTCCTGATCAGTGGCATGGCCGAAACCGCCCGCGCGCCGTTCGACCTGACCGAGGCGGAGAGCGAACTCGTCGCCGGATACCAGACCGAATATTCGTCGATGAGCTTCGCGCTCTACTGGCTGGGCGAATATGCCAACGTCCTGCTGATGTGCGCGCTCAACGCCGTGCTGTTCTGGGGCGGCTGGCTGCCGCCGGTCGAGTGGGCGCCGCTTTACTGGATCCCTGGCTGGTTGTGGCTGTTCGGCAAAATCTTCTTCTTCTTCTTCATCTTCTCCTGGGTGAAGGCCACTGTCCCACGCTATCGCTATGACCAACTGATGCGGCTGGGCTGGAAGGTGTTCCTGCCGGTGAGCCTGCTGTTCGTCTGCGTGATCAGCGGCGTGTTGATGTACATGAGGACCGGGGCATGACTGTAGCGCAGCTCATCAAATCGTTCACCCTCTGGGAGTTCGTCAAGGCACACTGGCTGACCTTGAAGTACTTCTTCAAGCCCAAGGCGACGATCAACTATCCGTTCGAGAAGAACCCGCTGAGCCCGCGCTTTCGCGGCGAGCACGCGCTGCGCCGTTATCCCAACGGCGAGGAACGTTGCATTGCCTGCAAGCTTTGCGAGGCAGTGTGTCCGGCGCAGGCGATCACTATCGAGGCCGAGCCGCGCGACGATGGCAGCCGCCGCACCACGCGCTATGACATCGACATGACCAAATGCATCTACT
>JABFRE010000040.1 GCA_013141325.1 Novosphingobium sp. | reverse complement strand
CGCCAGCACCGCTCCGACCTTGTCACTAATCTGCTGGACCGAGAACGGCTTGGGCAGGAAATGGACATCGGCGATACCGATTTCATTGCGGAGCTGTTCCTCGGCGTAGCCCGACATGAACAGCACTGGCATGGCGGGCGCCAGCTTGCGGATCTCGCGGATCATCGAGGGGCCGTCCATCGCCGGCATCACCACGTCGGAAACGATCAGGTCGAACACCCCCCCGCCCTCGACGATATCGAGGCCCTCATCCCCGTCCGAGGCGACTGTGACAGTATAGCCGGCCCGGGTCAGCGCGCGTTCGGCCACGGCACGGACCATATCCTCGTCCTCAACCAGCAGGATCCGCCCGCCGCCAGACCACTGCTGTGCCGGGGCATCGACCGCAGCAGCGCTCGCGGTGGCCGCCCGCTCGTCGGCGCTGGCGTGGTGGACCGGCAGGTACACGCTGAACCGGGTGCCCTTGCCGTGCTCGCTGTCGGCGAAGATAAATCCGCCTGATTGCTTGACGATCCCGTAAACGGTGGAGAGGCCCAGCCCGGTTCCCTTCCCCTGTTCCTTGGTGGTGAAGAAGGGTTCGAAGATCTTGGTCAGGTGATCGGCCGGAATGCCGGTGCCGGTGTCTTCAACCACCAGCGCAGTGTAATCGACCTGCGGCATGATCGCGCTGCGCATGGTGCGCACGTCGGCCGCCGTGATCCGCCGGGTAGCGAGCGTGACCTTGCCGCCGCTTTCGCTTTTGGCGAGGATCGCGTCGCGGGCATTGACCGCCAGATTGACGATCACCTGTTCCAGCTGGCTGGGATCGGCGCGGACCGGACCAAGATCGCGGTCGTGGGTGACCACCAGCTGGATCTTTTCGCCGATCAGCCGCTTTAGCAGATGCGAGACGTCAGAGACTACATCGGGCAACTGGACCACTTCGGGGCGCAGCGTTTGCTGGCGGCTGAAGGCCAGCAGCTGACGGGTCAGGCTGGCGGAGCGGTTGGAATTGGCGCGGATCTGCTGGATATCGTCGTAGTCGCTGTCGCCCGGCGTGTGGCGCAGCAGCATGAGATCGCAGGTGCCCAGGATCGCGGTCAGCACGTTGTTGAAATCGTGCGCCACCCCGCCGGCCAGTTGCCCGACCGCCTGCATCTTGGTGGCCTGGGCGACCTGGCGCTTCAGACGGGTTTCCTCGGTGCTGTCGGTCAGCCCCAGCAGCACCGCCGCTTCGCCCAGTCCGCGCACTCCCGCCAGACTGAGCGAAACCGGCTCGTCGGCCATGCCTTTGAGCCGCACCGCGATATCGCCGCTGCTGGCCGGTCCTTGCGCAAAGCGCCGGATCGCATCGGACAGCGGACCCTTGTCTTCCTGCACCACCAGATCGGTGGGATAGATCGGCGCCGCGTCGCCCTCGCGTCCGGCGGCGCGCAGGAAGGCCGGGTTGGCGAACAGCAACCGCCCGTCGCGATCGACCATGGCCAGGCCCAGCGGCAGCGGCCCCAGCAACGCCTCCAGATGCGGAACCGCTGCGGTTCCGTCGGTTCCGCCCGCCCCCAGCCCGGTGTTCTGGTCAACCAGCAGCATCAGCGAAGGGGCGGAATCGTAATCCGGCTGAGCCGCGGCATCGGGATCGGTGACCGGGACATAGAACATCGTCACCGGCGCACCCCGGCGCCCGTCGCGCGCCCAGGTGATCCGGTCCTGATCGTCCTGGCGCAGCAGTGCGGTGAAATCCTGACCAGTCAGCAGCGCGGCGGGCTCGCCCGTGGCACGCTGGGCAAAGCCGGCGCTGGCGGTACGGATCTTGCCATCGGGATCGACGATCGCCGCTGCAATCCCGGCCTGCGACAGCGCGCGGCCCAGCTTACCGTCAAGGTGCGGAACCAGTTCAGCCACCAGATCGGGGCTGGTCAGCGGGGTCAGCGTCCATACCAGATAGTCATCGCCGCGCCCGGCGCGCTGGGCGCTGGCCTGCCAGCGTCCGGTCGGCGCTTCGATCAGGTCGGCCTGCCCCTTGCCGTCGCGCCAGCCGCTGCGCCCGGCCTTGGCCAGGCGTTCCAGGCTGGCATTGTCCACCGCCAGCCGCGGCGGGGCATTGCCGATCCCAAACCAGTCTTCGTAGCACCGGTTGGCGCAGACCAGTCGCCCGGCGCGGTCGGTTATTGCCACGGCCGCATCGGCGCGCTCGATCGCGGCAACCGTCACCGACCAATCGGGCAAGGCCAGTTCGGGCGCGTTGGCTGCTGCGCGCGGGCGGCCAAGCACAAATGCCAGCGCGACCAGACCGAGCAGGCCGGCCCCGAACCCGGCTACCGCCAACGGCTGGCGGGTCGCCAGCCAAACCAGAACCAGGCTGGCAACAATCCCGGCGCCGACCACCAGCCGTTCGGTGTTGGCGCTGCGCAGGTCCGGCAGCGCGGCGCTCATCCCGCATCCTGCCCGGTGCCGCTGTCCAGCACCGCATCGATCCGGGCACGGTTCAGCGCCACCTGCGTCAATTGCGCCTGCTGCACGCGGCGCTTGCGCCGGATCCACCAGTTCCAGCCGATCGACGAGACGACATAGCCAACGGCAGCGGTAACCGTGGAGATCACGAACAGTCCGATCAGCAGCGCCGGCGCGGCATCGGACAGGAACCATTTCAGCCATTGGCTGATCCCGGCGCCGCTGGCGTACAGCGTTTCAAGCGTTGCCAGATCGGCATGGAACCCGATCCGGTTGCCGACCCAGGCCGATCCGATCAGGATGAACGGCGTGGTCCCCGGATTTGACAGGAAGGTCATCAGCGCGGCCAGCGGAATGTTGCCCCGGCTGGGTACGCACATCAGCGCGGCTCCGACGATCTGGATACCCGGTATCAGCGCAAAAATGCCGACCAGCAGGCCAACCGCGACCCCGCGCGGAACCGAGCGGCGGGTAAAGCGCCACAGCTCGGGCCGGCGCGCCAGCGGGCCGATCCAGCGGTTGTGCTCCAGCTGCTCACGCCGCGGCAAATTGCGCTGCAACCAGCTGGCCATGCGGGCAAGAAGCGTGCTCATTTGTAGTCCCGCATAATGCGCGCCTGATCGCGCTTCCAGTCGCGTTCCTTGATCGTCGCGCGCTTGTCCGCAGTATTCTTGCCCTTGGCCAGCGCCAGCTCGACCTTGGCGCGGCCGCGGGCGTTGAAATAGACCGACAGCGGCACCAGGGTCATGCCCTTGCGCTCGACCGCGCCGGTGAAGCGGGCAATCTCGCGCTCGTGCAGCAGCAGCTTGCGCGGACGCTTGGGCACGTGGTTGTTGCGGTTGCCGTGGCTGAATTCTGGCACGTTGGAATTGATCAGCCAGACCTCGCCGTTCTTCACCTCGGCATAGGATTCGGCAATCGAACCCTCGCCAAACCGCAGGCTCTTGACCTCGGTCCCGGTCAAGGCGATCCCGGCTTCGACCGTATCCTCGATATGATAATCGAACCGCGCGCGGCGGTTTTCGGCGACAACCTTGGTCTTGTCGAATGCGGGGTGGTGCGGGCGGGCCATCGTCAGGGGCATGTAGGCTGCTCGCGGCAAAATTCAAATCAATCCCGAAACACCGTCGGATGGGACTGTACCGGTACATGTACCGGCTTGTCAGACTTATTGTGTTATGTCACTAATACACTTTGCATCGACGCGATAAAAGGACCGCTGCTCATGCCCATCGACGCGCCTCACCCACTTCCGCCGGTTGCGGCCTGGCGGATCAACGCGATGCGTTTCCTGTTTCTGCTGATGGCAACCTTCATGGGCGGTTTCGTCTGGTACCGGCTGACGTTCGAATCGGCAGGCCAGCCGCTCTATTGGGGTCTTGGCAAATCGATGCTGGGCGCGCTGGCACTGATGAGCCTGCTGGGCGTGCGCTATCCGCTGCAGATGCTGCCGCTGATGCTCTATGAAACCGCGTGGAAGACCGTGTGGCTGACCGTGATCGCGCTGCCGGCCTGGCTCAGGGGCGACTGGAATATCGAACTCCAGGGGCTATTCAACGACTGCATCGGCATCGTGATCGCCTATTTCATCATCCCCTGGCGCTACGTCTGGGCGCGCTATTTCGCACAGCCGATGGAGCCGCTGTTCAAGAAGAGGTAGCGGGCACCAAAATCCTCCCCGTTGCTCAGCGATGGGGAGAATTTCCTAGAGCAGTCCGGCGTGCGTCAACCCTGCATCGACCGCCTTGCGCGCGTCCGCGCTGCATGCGACCAGCGGCAGGCGCACGTCCTCTGCGATCCAGCCCAGCACCCGCGCCATCGCGTATTTGATCGGCGCGGGCGAGGCGTCGGTGAACAGGGCCTGGTGCAGCGGGAACAGCTTTTCGTTGAGTTCGTCTGCGCGCGGCCGATCGCCCGACCGGCTGGCCGCCTGAAACTCGGCACAGAGCCGCGGCGCAACATTGGCCGTCACCGAGATGCAGCCCGCTCCGCCCCCGGCATTGTAGTGCAGCGCCATATCGTCGTTGCCGCACAGCTGGACGAAATCCGGCCCCAGAGCCATGCGGTGCGCAGTCAGCCGGGTCATGTCACCGCTGGCGTCCTTGATCCCGACGATCCGCTGGGGAAAGCGGCGGGCGAGTTCGATGGTTGTTTGCGGCTTGATATCGGTCACGGTCCGGCCGGGCACGTTGTAGAGCACCATCGGCAGGTCGACCCGCTCGGCCAGATAGCTGAAATGGGCCAGCAGCCCGGCCTGGCTGGGGCGGTTGTAATAGGGCGCGACCATCAGGGCGGCATCGGCGCCGACCTGTTTGGCCACCTGCATATGCCACAGCGCGGTCTGGGTATCATTGCTGCCGCATCCGGCGATCACCGGAACCCGACCCGCCGCCTGCTCCACGCAGACTTCGAACAGGCGGTGCTGTTCGTCGTTTGACAGGGTCGGCGCTTCGCCGGTGGTGCCGCAGGGAACCAGCGCGGCGGAACCTTCGACGATCTGCCAGTCGATCAGCCGCCGAAACGCGGATTCGTCAATCGCTCCGTCGCGGAAAGGAGTCACCAGAGCCGGAATCGAGCCGGAAAACATGGACTTTACCCTTGACCTTGCCCCATGAGGTGAACCAGTCGGCTCCGCTCAGTCCGGGGCGGTGAACGTTCAGCGCCTGATAAGGAGCAAAATCCCAGAATGTCCAGCATGACCCACAAGACTATCCTGTTGCTGGCCACTTCGCTTGCCTTGCTGCCCGGTTGTGCCAAGGCACAAGACGGCACCGAATGGGATCAGGCCCGTACCGCCCAGCAGGCCAATGCGGCCGGCGCAATGCAGCAGGCGGTAGAGCGCTGGAAGCTGCTGAACAGCTCGGACCAGTTCGCCTTCGCCGACTATGCCGGGTTCCTGATGACCTATCCGGGCTTTCCGGAAGAGGCCAAGTTCCGCCTCAACGCCGAACGCGCGCTGGAACGAACGGCGGCGGAGCCGTCACGGATCGCCGCCTATTTCGATCGCTATCCGCCGGTTACCAACCAGGGCCGGGCCAATTTCGCGCTCGCTCTCAACGCGCTGCGCCGCGCCGATGCGCTCAGCGTTGCCCGCGATGCCTGGCGCGGCGGCCCGATGAGCGACATGGCCGAGGCGGCGCTGTTCCCGCTGCTCGCCTCCTACCTGACCCCGGCCGACCACGACGCGCGGATGGACGCGCTGCTCTGGGCCCACGCCGGACCGCAGGCGGAACGGCAGCTGCTCTATGTCTCGCCGGGCGCGCGCACGCTGTTCATGGCCCGACTGGGGCTGGTGAACGGCAAGGATCCGGCCGCCAGTGGGGTGGTAGTGGGACCAGAGGCCAGCCGCGATGCCGGCTATCTCTACAACCGGTCGCGAACCCTGCGCGCCACCGGACAAGGCAGCGCCGCCGCCTGGGTGATGGCCAGCCGGCCGCCGCTGGCCGCCCTGCCCCGCGATCCGCGCAAGTGGACCTACGAACTGCTGTCCGCCGCCCGGGCCGGCGATGCCCAGAGCGCGGTGAAGATCGCCGCCGGCATCGACGACGGCTTTGCCCCTGGCACCGAAATCTCCAAACTCTCGTTCCAGCTGCGCGACGATTACACCTCGCTGATGTGGCTGGGCGGGACCAAGGCTCTGAACAGCCTGGGCGACGGCGCGCGGGCCGCGCCGCTGTTCTGGCGCTATGGCAACGCCGCCCGAACCCCGCAGACCCGCTCCAAGGGCTTCTACTGGGCCGGGCGGGCAATGGCGCGGGCCGGGAACCGGACCGAGGCGGAGCGCTATTTCCAGATGGCGGCGGTCTATCCCGACCAGTTCTACGGAATGCTGGCGCTGGAACGGCTGGGCGCGGCGCTGCCCCCGTTCAACAAGGCGCCTGGGGTGGTCCCGACCCGTGACGAGCGCGCGGTGTTCAATGCCGCCCCGCTGACCCTGGCGGTGCGCGAAGTAGCGCGCGAAAGCGACTGGCCGACCGCAGTGCGCTTTTTCCGCGAAATCAGCGACCGCGCCGCCACCGAGGCGGAGCATGTGCTGGTCGCCGATCTGGCGCGCGAGCTGGGCCGGCGCGATCTGGGGGTGATCCTGGGGCAATCGGCCCACGCCGATGGCTATGGCGATTTTCAGAAGATCGCCTTCCCGCTGATCCCGATCCCGCAGGGCGGCAACTGGACGATGATCCATGCGATCAGCCGCCAGGAAAGCCAGTTCGCGATGAACGCGGTCAGCCACGCCGGAGCGCGCGGGCTGATGCAGCTGATGCCTGGCACCGCGCGCGAACAGGCCGCGAAGATGGGCTATTCTTATGAGCCTTCCGCCCTCACCCGCGATGCGGGATACAACCTGACGCTGGGCAACGGCTATTTCGCGCGGATGATGGACTATTTCGGCGGATCCTATCCGCTGGCGGTCGCTGCCTACAACGCCGGGCCAGGCAACGTGAACAAGTGGCTGCGGGCCAACGGCGATCCCCGCAACGGTTCGATCGACTGGATCGACTGGATCGAGCGGATCCCGCTGTCAGAAACCCGCGGCTATGTGCAGCACGTGATCGAGAACGCCGTGGTCTACGAAGCGATGAACCCCGCCAAGGCCAGCTATCGCGGCGCCAATCCGCTCAGCCATTTCCTTGGCAAGCAGTCGCCGGGCTGACGCGTGCCGTGAAGCCGGAAGGCCCGCCTATCACGCCATCGGGAATGGCAGCGCTCCGCGCGCGCTATGACCATCTTCTGGGCACGGAGCGCCCGGCGATTGTCGAGATCGTCAGCTGGGCAGCTGGCAACGGCGACCGCAGCGAGAATGGCGATTACCTCTATGGCCGCAAACGGATGCGCGAGATAGACCGCGAGCTGGCCCACCTCGCCCGGCGGATGAAAAGCTGCCGGGTGATCGATCCCGCCCGTCAGGAAGACCGGACCCGCGCCTGGTTCGGCGCGCGCGTGACCATCGCCGACGAGGACGACAACCAGCGCGAACTGACGCTGGTCGGCGATGATGAGCAGGATGCCTCGGCGGGCTTGATCGGCTGGAGCGCACCGCTCGCCCGGGCCCTGCGCGGGGCGGCGGTCGGTGATCTGCGTCGGGTCCGCCTGCCGGGCGGCGAAAAGGAGTGGGAAGTGATGACGATCCACTATCCGGAAGGCTTCTGACTGTGGTCGAAGTGATCAACCTTCGTCTGGCCCGCAAGGCCAAGGCCCGCGGCGATGCGGCTCGGCAGGCCGAAGCCAACCGCGCACTCCACGGCCAGACCAAGGCCGCGCGCAAGCGCCAGCAGCTCGACACCGCCCGCGCCCAGCGGCAGCTCGACGGAGCCCGGCGCGAGGACCCCAGCTGATGCGCACCACCTATGACACCGCCACCGTCCGGCTCTACCACCTCGATTCCGAGGTCGAGGGCGGCGCAGCCACCACCCTGTTCTATGGCCCGCTGACCGAGGCGCTGCAGATCGCCGCGCAGCAGGACGAAGCCGTGCAGGACGGCCTGTTCATCGCCACCGACAACGATGTGGTGGCCTATCTCGACCTGATCGGGCAATAGACCGCGCCATGCGCCGTCTGTTCTACCTCGCCCTGCCGCTTGCCCTCGCGCTGCCCGCGCTGGCCCGCGACAGTCTGGGCATGTTCGGCGGCTGGGCGGCGTTTCGCGACGGAGCCGTGCCGCGCTGCTATGCGGTGGCGATGGCGACCCCTTCCACCTTGAAGCGTGACTACCAGCCCTATGCCGATGTCGCCTTCTGGCCGCGCCAGCAGGTGCGCGGGCAGGTCCACTTCCGCCTGTCGCGCAAACTGGCAGCAAACACGCCGATCCAGCTGTCGATCAGCGGACAGAAGCTGGCGCTGGTCGGCGGCGGCGGCGATGCCTGGGCGGCCGACAAGCGCATGGACGCGGCGATTGTCGCGGCGATGCGCTCGGCCGGCGAAATGACCGTCAGCGCGCGCGGGGTGGACGGGCGCGGCTTTTCCAACACCTGGAAACTGCAAGGCGCGGCCACCGCAATCGATGCCGCGCAAATTGGCTGCGCCAGCCTGCGCTAGCTATTTCAGCCCATCGCGACTATAGCGCCCGCCCTTATGGCCGATACCGCACTCATGCCGATCCCGGGGCTGGTTGACCCCGTCCCCACCCCGCGCGAGGTTACGCCGCGCGCCGATGGGCGGGTCGATCTGATCGGCCTGCCCAAGGCCCGGATTACGGAACTGTTTGCCGCTGCCGGGCTTGATGCCAAGGCCGCCAAGCTGCGTGCCAAGCAGGTGTTCCATTGGCTCTACCACCGCGGCGTCACCGAGTTCGAGGCGATGACCGACATCGCCAAGACCATGCGGCCGTGGCTGATGGAGCGCTTCGTGATCGGGCGGCCCGAAGTGGTGCTGGCCCAGCATTCCAGCGACGGCACCCGCAAATGGCTGCTGCGCACGGACGACGGGCATGAGTTCGAGATGGTGTTCATACCCGATGCCGACCGGGGAACCCTGTGCGTATCGAGCCAGGTCGGCTGCACGCTCAACTGCCGGTTCTGCCACACCGGGACGATGCGGCTGGTCCGCAACCTGACGCCTGGCGAAATCGTCGGTCAGGTCATGCTGGCGCGCGACACGCTGGGCGAATGGCCGCGCGCGGGCCAGGCCGATCTGGCCGCGCTGGGCGACGATCTGGTGGACGAGGACGGCGGCTATTCCTCCGACGGACGGCTGCTGACCAATATCGTGATGATGGGCATGGGCGAACCGCTGTACAATTTTGACAATGTCCGCGATGCGCTGAAGCTGGTGATGGACGGCGACGGGCTGGCGCTGTCGAAGCGGCGGATCACCCTGTCGACCAGCGGCGTGGTGCCGATGATGGCGCGCGCCGGGGACGAGATCGGCGTCAATCTGGCGGTGTCGCTTCATGCCGTGTCCAAGGAGGTGCGCGACGAGATCGTGCCGATCAACCGCAAGTATGGTCTGGACGAGCTGCTGGCCGCCTGCGCAGCCTATCCCGGCGCCTCCAACGCGCGGCGGATCACTTTCGAATACGTCATGCTGAAGGACAAGAACGACAGCGACGCGGACGCGCGCGAGCTGGTCCGGCTGATCAAGCGGTACAGGCTGCCGGCCAAGGTCAACCTGATCCCGTTCAACCCGTGGCCGGGTGCTGCCTACGACTGCTCCACGCCCGAGCGGATCCGGCGCTTTTCGGAGATTGTCTTCGCAGCGGGAATCAGTGCCCCGGTGCGCACCCCGCGCGGCCGCGATATCGATGCCGCCTGCGGCCAGCTCAAGACCGCCGCGACCAGAATGAGCCGCGCCGAACTGGACAAATTGGCCGAAGAAAAGCTCGCCGCGCTCGGCTGACCGCGTCCCAGCAACGACTCACCTTCGCTAAATCCGGGGTTCAGTTTGGCCCGCGCACAGTCTCCGTAACAGATCAAGGAGACAGGCTATGCGCAAGATCATCATCGCCGCCGCTGCGGCCGCGACCGTACTTTCCGCGGCTCCCGCCATGGCGCACCGCGACCACGGCCGGCACCACAACTACGAACGCTATGACGATGACGACTATCGTTATCGCGGCCACCACCAGCAGCGCTATTACCGCACCGACAACGGCATCCGGTACTGGCGCGGTGACAACGGACGCTACTATTGCCGCCGCTCGAATGGCACCACCGGCATGCTGATCGGCGGCGCGGTCGGCGCGCTGCTGGGCCGTTCGGTTGACCGCTATGGCGACCGTGCGCCGGGTACGATCATCGGTGCTGCCGCCGGCGCCCTGCTGGGCCGCGAAGTCGAGCGCAGCGAAGCGCGCTGCCGCTAGCACCTGTGCCCTTTCCGCGCGGCTTGCCCCGTGCGGAAAGGGCAATTCAATTCGGCTGGGGTACGCCTCGGGCGAACCAACCAAGGAGCAAACCGATGCGCGCATTCGTGATCGCGGCCACGCTGGTGGCAACGGTGCTGCCCGCCACCATGGCCTATGCCGATCCGCCCCGCTGGGCCCCGGCGCACGGCTACCGCGCCAAGCACGGCGACATCGCCTATCGCCGCACCGACAACGGCATCCGCTATTGGAAGGGCAACGACGGGCGCTATTACTGCCGCCGCGGCAACGGCACGGTCGGCCTGCTGATCGGCGGCGCGCTGGGCGCCTTGCTGGGCCGGGCGGTCGATACCCGGGGCGACCGCGCGCCGGGCACGATCATCGGCGCTGCGGCCGGCGCGCTGATCGGCAACGAAATCGCCAAGGGCCCGACCCGCTGCCGCTGATGCGGCGACAAAGTGCTTTTCCTCCTTCGGCCGGGTGTGCATGAGTGGATCCATGCCCCCGGCCGTTCTCATTACTGGCGCAGGAAAGCGGATCGGCGCTGTGCTGGCGCGCCGCTTTGGTCTGGCGGGCTGGCATGTCGTGATCCACGTTGGCCATTCGCCCGATGCCGCGCACGAACTAGCGGCGCAGCTGCCGTCAGCCGAAGTGGTCCAGTGCGATTTGCTGGACGGCGATGCGGCGCTGGCGATGGTTGCCCAGCTGGCCGATCGGCTCGACGATTGGCGGATGCTGATCAACTGCGCGGCGGTGTTCACTCCCGATACCGCCCAGGCGATCGATCCTGCGGTGTTCGCCGAAGCGATCACCGTCAATGCCGAAACCCCGGCGCGCATGGCCCAGGCCTTTCTGGCCCGGGCCCGCGCACACGGCGGCAAGCGTGTGGTCCAGTTCCTCGACCAGAAGATCGCCAACCCCAACCCCGATTTCTTCAGCTACACCATGGCGAAGCACGCCTTCGCCAGCACGGTGAAGATGCTGGCCATGGCCGCGGGCGATTCCGCCGCGCGGATCTATGGTCTGGCCCCCGGCGCGATGCTGCCCAGCTTCGACCAGCGCAGCGAAGAGCATGAGATCAGCGGGCGGATGAACCTGCTGGGCCGGCTTACCGATCCGCAGGAACTGGCCGATGCTGCGCTGTTCTTGGCCGATGGCTGGCTGGCCAGCGGCGAAACGCTGTTTGTGGATTCGGGCCAGCACCTGCTGGCGCAGCCGCGTGACGTGCTCTACCTCGCGCGGCAATGATCGAAGCCTTCCTTACCTCCACCGCCGTCGTCGCCCTGGCCGAGATCGGCGACAAGACAATGCTCTTGGCGATCGTCCTGGCCGCACGGCTGCGCGCGCCGTGGCAGATCATCGGCGGGATATTCGCCGCGACCATCGCCAACCACGCACTGGCCGCGCTGGTCGGGCGCGAGGTAGCGGGACTGCTGGAGGCGCCGTGGTTCCGCATCGCCGTGGCGCTGGGGTTCATCGCCATGGCCGCCTGGACGCTGTTACCCGACAAACTGGACGATGACGAAGCCAGCGTGCGCCAGCGCGGCGGTGCCTTCCTGACCACGCTGGTTTCGTTCTTCCTGGTCGAAATGGGCGACAAGACCCAGATCGCCACCATCGCCCTTGCTGCCCACTACCAGAGCGTCGCGGTGGTGGCTGCCGGAACCACGTTAGGGATGATGCTGGCCAATGGCCCGGCGGTGTTTCTGGGTGAAGCGCTGGTCAAGCGCGTGTCGCTGAAGGCGACGCGGATCGCGGCGGCGCTGCTGTTTTTCGTCTTGGGAATATGGCAACTCGGCGAAATTCTGGGCTGGTTTGGCCAATAAACCTTGCTTTGCGCGGGTGGTAGCATAGCCTGCCGGTCTATGTGGTTGCTCGACAAGATGCTGCGGGCAGTTGTCCGCAAAGGCCGTTTGGTCGTGACAGATCACGACGGCACCGAATATTCCTATGGCGATGCCGCCGCCGATCCGGTGCGGATCCGCTTCACCGACAAGGGTGCCGCGCTCCACGTCGCCAAAGACCCGCGGATCGGTGCGGGCGAGGCCTATATGGACGGGCGTCTGGTGGTCGAACCGCCCCACGACATTCGCGACATGGTGCTGCTGGTGATGGGCAATGCCAGCAGCGGCGGCGGGATGGCCGCACCCAACCCGCTGCGCCGCGCGGCCCAGTGGTTGGGGTTCAAGGCCGACCAGATCAACCTGCGGGCAAAGGCCAGCGCCAACGTGGTCCACCACTATGACCTGACCCGCCAGTTCTATGAGCTGTTCCTCGACGAGGACCGGCAATACACCATGGCCTATTTCAAGGATCCGGCCAATTCGCTGGAACGGGCCCAGCTGGACAAGCTGGCGCTGATCGCTGCGAAGCTGCGGCTGGAGCCCGGCCAAGGGAAAGGGCTCCGGGTGCTCGACATCGGCTGTGGCTGGGGCGGGTTGGCACTGTATCTCAACCGCCATTTCGGCTGCGAGGTGCTGGGGGTCAGCCTGGCGCCCGACCAGGTGGCCTTCGCAAACGAACGCGCCGCCGCAGCCGGGGTGGCTGACAGGGTGCGCTTTCGGCTGACCGACTACCGCGACGTTACCGGAACCTTCGACCGGATCACCAGCGTCGGGATGATCGAGCATGTCGGCGCGCCGCACCTGCCCGAATACTTCGCCAAGACCCACGAACTGCTGGCCGATGACGGGATCATGCTGACCCACACCATCGGCCGCACCCGCGGGCCGGGCAGCACTGACAAGTGGACCCGTAAATACATCTTCCCCGGCGGCTATATCCCGGCGATGAGCGAGCTGGTCAGCGCCTGCGAGACGACCGGGTGGGAAGTCGCCGATATCGAAGTGCTGCGCTATCACTACGCCCACACCCTGGCCGAATGGTACCGCCGCACCTGCCAGCACGAGGCGGATATCACCGCGCTTTACGACGCGCGCCTGTTCCGCATGTGGCAATTTTATCTCGCCGGGGCCGAGCAGAGCTTTCGCCACGGCTCCATGGTCAATTTCCACATCCAGAGCGTCAAGCAGCGCAGCGCGGTGCCGATGACCCGAGACTACATCGGGGTTGAGGCCGCGAGGCTCTCCGCCCTCGACCGCGCGCCGGAATGGCACTTGGAGCGCAAGGCGGCGGAGTAGTACATCAAAGCGGGTTGACGGTCTCCGTGTGTGGGTTACTGACGTAATACACCAACTCGGAGTTTGCGATGACGCTCGACCGCAGTTCCCGTTCCGCGCGTGCCGGAATGGCCGTATTATCCGGCACTGCCGCCATTATGATTGCCCAGCCCGCTGTCGCCGCGCCCAACGCCTGTTCGCTGGCCAAAGCCGATCGCCGCACCGATCTGGTCCACGCGCCGTTCCGCACAGTTGATGGCCGCATCTATGTCGATGTTCTGGTCGATGGACGCGGGCCCTATGTCTTCGCGCTCGACACCGGGGCAAGCGGCATGGGCCGGGCCGATGCCGGCCTGGTCACCGCCCTTGGGCTTGCTGCTGCGGGCACGGGACGTTCGTCGGACGGCATCAAGCAGGTCGATGTCGATCTCGTGAAGGTCAGGTCGCTGAAATTCGGCAATCTGGAGCGACGGGATCAGGAAATCATCGCCCGCGACTACCGCAGCCGGCTGTCCCCGGAAGCCGCCTTCGCGGGTATCCTGGGGCGCGGCTTCTTTGCCGATGGATTGCTGATCATCGACTATCCCAATTCGATGGTATCCTTCACCCGCAGCCGCAGTATGCGGCCCGCGATGCGCGGGGCGATGACTTATGAGAACGCCTTTCGCATTCCGGTCAAGATCGGCGGGATCACCACACGCGGCAATCTCGACACAGGCGCCAATATCGCGCTGGTGCTGCCCAAGGCGCTCTACGATCAGATTTCGACCGAGCCGGTGAAAGACACCGCCACCGCCACCTTCACCAACAGCAAGATCGAAACCGGACGTGCGACGATCCGGGGGCCGGTCCAGATCGGCAACGTCTCATCCAGCGACGTGCCGGTCCGCGTCTCCGACAAATTTTCCGAAGCGCTGGTCGGCGCACATTTCCTGCAGAATCGCCTGGTGCTGATCGATCAGCGCACCAACACCGTTGCGATCTGCCCGGCGCGGCCCCGCCCGGGCAGACGCTAGGATCCGTGTAGCGTTGCGATTTCCCTACCCAGCGCGCGCACCCGTTCGCGCAGATCCATCGGCTCCAGCACTTCGAATTCCGCGCCCAGCGACAGCAGCTCGCGGGCACCGTGATCGCTGTTTTCGATCGCCATCGTCAGGGTTCGCCAGCCCGATCCATCGGCCGGTCCTGCCGCTTCGACCGCGGCGCGTCCGCGCGGGGACAGACGCAGCAACCGCTCGCAGCCCAGCGCGCTGGCCCGCAGTTGGGCCGTGGTGGCAAACAATTCCGCTTCGAAGCGCTGCTGGGCCAGCTTCCACCAGCCAGGCAGATCGAAGTGCGGCGGCGGCGCGAACCCCGCGTCCAGCACCGCCAGCCGCTCGATTCCCGCCACGCGGTACGTGCCTTCGCGTCCTTTGGCGCGGGCGACCAGATACCATTCCCCGCCTTTGAGCACGAGGCCGAGCGGATCGAGCGTCCAGTCGCGCTGCTGCGTCCAGCTGGCATAGCGCACGGCGATCCGCCGCTGGTCGAGCACCGCGCGGGCCAGTGTCGGCAGGTGCGGCACGGGATCGCCCGCCCGATACCAGTCCGCCGGATCGATGTGGAACCGCGCAGCCGCCGCCTGGCCGCGCTTGCCGCCCGCCTCGGGCATCGCCGCCAGCAATTTGCCAAAGGCACTGGCAAGCGCGCCCCCCAGCCCCACCGCATCGGCCGCCTCGGGGATTCCGGCCAGCGCCATCGCCTCGGCCTCTTCGCCCGCCATGCCGGTCAGGCGAGTGCGATAGCCGTCGAGCAGGGCAAAGCCCCCGCCCGGCCCCGGATCGCCATAGACCGGCACCCCCGCCGCGCTGAGCGCGTCGATATCGCGGTAGACCGTGCGGACCGACACCTCGAATTCCGCCGCCAGCCGCTCGGCCGTCAGCCGCCCGCGGTTTTGTAGCAGGATCAGGATCGCAAGAAGGCGGCTGGCACGCATGAAAATCGCTATACAGCAAAATTACTGACATAAAATGTCAGGGTGCCACATGTATTGCTGCCGCCAACACAGGAGACCGCTATGCGCAGACGCAATGTTATTCAGGGTGCAGGAGGGCTGCTCGCCGCTTCGCTGGTGTCCGCACCTTCGGTCCGGGCCGCGGCAGGCGAAGCTGTCGATCCGGCGATCAACACCTCGTACCGACCGGCGGGCAAGGGTGAAATCACCGGACGCGGTGTCGGCGATTTCGACTTTCTGGCCGGCGAATGGAAGATCCGGCATCTGCGGTTGAAGGATGGCACCAAGGCCGACTGGCAGCGCTTTGACAGCGGCGCCACAGTGCACAAGGTTCTGGGCGGAATGGGCAGCATCGAGGAATTGCGCAAGCCCGACGGCGCCTACATGGGCATGGGTGTGCGAATCTGGCTGCCCGAGCAGAAGAAGTGGGCCGACCACTGGACCAGCGCCGGCAACGGTGTAGTCAACCCGCCGCAGCTGGGCGAATTCATCGACGGCGAAGGCGTGTTCATCTCCGAAGAAACCGTGGAAGGGACCAAGTGGCTCTACCGCGGTGTCTGGGACCGGATCACGCCGACCGGCTGCCGGTGGCACCAATCATCGTCCAGCGACGGCGGCAAGACCTGGGAATGGAACTGGTGGATGGAGTGGACGCGGGTGATGTGACCCGCGTCCAATCGGCCATCACCGCTTACCGGCGCGCGCGGGTGAAGCGGAAATTGCGCACGAAGGGCTTGCCGTCATCATCGACGTCCGCCGCCGATTCGGTCATTTCCTTGCCGTTGGCAGAAACGGCATAGACCCGGACCGATTCCAGGCCCTTGTCCTTGGCCAGGCTCATCACCAGCACGTTCGGCGCCGGAGAATTCACCGCAGCGCTATCGCCTTCACCGGCATAGCCGCTGCCCGAATTGGCCTGCCCGTCCCGCGCATAGCTCACCGCCATGTCGCGCACGCCGTTATCGTCGACAATATGGATCCGCGTTTCCCAGCGGCCATTGTGCAGATCGACGATATCGTAGGTCACGCTCTTGGGCGGGGTGCCATAGGTGACGGGCATCGTCTTCACATCGAGCTCCCATTTTCCGAGGAACGGGGACTTGGTGCTGGGCGGCGCGGCCGCAAGCGACGATGCCATGGCCGTCAGGCCCAGCGAAGCCACAGCCATGGCCGGCAAACGAAGTTTCATGTTTCACTCTCCCAAGTAATGTTTCCGCGAACTGCCCCCGCGCGATCGCCGTGGATGCGCGCGGCAGGCCATCACTTCCTGGCGACCCGCACGAAATAGCTCGTCCGCATCATCGGAATACCGTTGTCGTCCCAGCTGACAGCAGTCTCGGTCATCCGCCGCCTGTCCTCAGAAACCGAGTAGACCCGCGTCGAGCCAGGGCGGCGTTCGGCTGCCTTGGCCAGGGCCATGATCATGGTGCGCGGCGCCGGAATGGCCACCGAAGCAGTGTCGGCTTCCAGCTGGTCGCCTTCGATGGTGACGGCTGCGCCGTTGACCGTGTAGGCCGACCCCATGTGCCGCTCGCTTCCATCGTTGTCGATGATATCGACCTTGGTCGACCATTTGCCCTGATCGGCCTCGGCAAAGGTGATGGTGACGCTTTTGGGCCGGGCTTCTGCCGGAACCGGCATGCGCGCCACCTCCAGCGCCCAGGTTCCCAGCAGCGGCGAACGCGCCTTTGGGGCCCCGGCGTGGCTGACCGAAGCCAATGCGACGAAGCCGAGCGCCCCAATTCGCAGCGCGCACAGACGAGATTTCATGATCCATTCTCCCAGAAGCGATCCCACCGACCTGTAACGTTATACCGTCACCGTCGAGAGTCGAGCGCGTTATGCGCTTCCGGTCGGCGATTGCACCCCCGGCCCGCGTACCGGTACCTCAGGCAGGATACGTCGCGTTCATTGCGGCCCAGCTAAGCGCCACCAGCTTTTCCAGCACGTCCAGATCCACATCGGACAGCCGCTTGATATAGAGGCAGGCCTTGCCAGTGCTGTGCTTCCCCAGGCGAACGAACAGGGCATCGGCCTCGGCCCGACGGTCGCCATACGGTCCTGTCAGATAGATGGTCATCGCCGCTTTGCGCGGACTGAACCCGCCCCGGCACATCGTTCCGGTGCGCCCGCTGTCATAGCGGTAATCGTAGCTGCCATAGCCGACAATGCTGGGGCCCCACATAACCGGATCGCAGCCGGTAACCCGGCGGTGCAGCGCGTCGACCAGCGCCGCGTCGTCCCGGCGCCGAGGATCGGGAACGGCGGCCAGGAAATCGGCGACGCTGCCTGGGGTGGCGACAGTCTTGAGCTCGGCCTTGGCCATCGGCTCTCCTTGACCCTTGTGGTTGCACTTGTCGCGGTCGCCCCCATGGCTTAGGGGCGCGCTCGAATGCTAACGCCAATCCAGCGGAAAGTCAGCCCATGTCGGATATCAAGAAAGTCGTCCTCGCCTATTCGGGCGGTCTCGATACCTCGGTGATCCTGAAGTGGCTGCAGGTTACCTACGGCTGCGAGGTGGTGACCTTCACTGCCGATCTTGGCCAGGGCGAAGAGCTGGAGCCCGCGCGCGCCAAGGCCAAGCTAATGGGCGTGCCCGATCACCACATCTACATCGACGATCTGCGCGAGGAATTCGTCCGCGATTTCGTCTTCCCGATGATGCGCGCCAATGCCCGCTACGAAGGCGATTACCTGCTGGGCACCAGCATCGCCCGTCCGCTGATCTCCAAGCGGCTGGTCGAGATTGCCCGTGAAACCGGGGCCGATGCCGTGGCCCACGGCGCCACCGGCAAGGGCAACGATCAGGTCCGCTTCGAACTGTCGGCCTATGCCCTCGCCCCCGATATCAAGGTGATCGCCCCGTGGCGCGAATGGGATCTGACCAGCCGCACCGCGCTGATCGCCTGGGCCGAAGCGCACCAGATCCCGGTCCCCAAGGACAAGCGCGGCGAAAGCCCGTTTTCGACCGACGCCAACCTGCTGCACACCAGCAGCGAGGGCAAGGTGCTGGAAGATCCGTGGGAGGAAACCCCCGACTACGTCTATTCGCGCACCGTCAATCCCGAGGATGCCCCCGACGCGCCGGAATACATCACCATCGACTTCGAGCGCGGCGACGGCGCGGCGCTGAACGGTCAGGCGATGAGCCCGGCCACGCTGCTGACCGCGCTCAATGACCTTGGCCGCAAGCACGGGATCGGTCGGCTCGATCTGGTCGAGAACCGCTTCGTCGGGATGAAGAGCCGGGGCATGTATGAGACTCCGGGCGGCGAGATCTATGCCCGCGCGCACCGGGGCATCGAACAGATCACGCTCGATCGCGGGGCGGCGCACCTCAAGGACGAGCTGATGCCGAAATATGCCGAGCTGATCTACAACGGCTTCTGGTTCGCGCCCGAGCGCGAGATGCTGCAGGCCGCGATCGATCACAGCCAGGAAAAGGTCTCCGGCACGGTGCGGCTCAAGCTCTACAAGGGCATGGCCAGCGTGGTCGGCCGCAAGAGCCCCAACTCGCTCTATTCCGAACGTCATGTCACCTTCGAGGATGACGCCGGCGCCTATGACCAGAAGGACGCGGCGGGATTCATCAAGCTCAACGCCTTGCGGCTGCGGCTGCTGGCGACGCGGGATCGGCGGAGCGGCTGACGGCAATTTCGCAAGCCGCGATGCGAATCAAATTTCGCGGATTTGGCGGATTCTGACATCCACAAGTTCGTCCGCAGACTTGTCCACAGTGACGTGAAGCTTTGCGTACGATTTCCCTTGCGCGACTCACTTTCGAGGCGCAGCTTTCAGTGGTCGAGAGTGTGGAACCGCACTTGAAGTTGAGGTGGGAAACCACTGAAACGGATAGGGAAAACGTAAGCCTCGCGATCTGGCAGCGATGCCCGCAGCAGCGTCGGAAAACACGCTGTGGAACGTCTTCGGACGGAACGCAGCGAACCGCAGATGCAGTGAGTGGCGCGCAGTCAGCAGGTCGCTTCGACGGCGGCAGGAAAGGGCGGAAGGAAAGCGGCGCTCACGCGTTGCGGCACGGAAGGCCCGGAACGGCAAAGCATCGAAGCGGTCACGGAACCGCCAGGCGCAAGGCAAGGGTCCCCCGGACCGGAGCCGACCGCCTGACGGGACCGGACGCCGGAACGGACGTTCGGGTGATGAAAGCCGGTTCCCTTGGGAACCACCGATTGACGATGGTCAGCCCGATGCGATGAGCATCACGATGCAGTGGCACTCACGGTGCGATGGCACGCGAGGTGTTCAATCAAGCATCACAGCGGCGAAGCCGGAAGCGAACGGTAGCAGCGATCGCCCAAAATTACCCGAAAGCCAATGCGGCGATCGTGGGGCTGGTGGAAACACCGGCCCCATTTTCGTCGAGCAGCGAAGGGCCGCCTACCCAGCCACCCGCCCGACCCGCACCAGCACTCCGCTGGGGTCGCTGACCGCGAACTCATAGGTGCCCCAGGGCTTCAGGCTGGGCGTCCCCGGCTCGATCACCAGATCGCGCACCCGCTCGGCCACGGCATCGACATCGTCGACATAGAGGTAGAGGCCGATGGGATTGTCCTCGATCCGCGCCGGCCAGCCGGGCATGCTGTTCAGATGCAAATGCCACCCGCGCCCGTCGGCAAGGATGCGGTAGTTACCGTAATCGCTTTCCACCGTGAACCCGAGGCGCAGGTAAAATGCCTCGCTCGCATCAAGATCGCCGCAAGGGATAATCGTCACTACATGATGCGCGCTCATCGGCTGGTCCTTTCTTGTTGCATCGGGTCAGACTGCAACAATCGCTCCAGCGCGGCGAGGGCAATCTGATGCTGTACGGCGGTTCCCGGACACCGCGCGCCAATTGTCCGGTGATCGTAAGGTGCGGATCGGCTATCGGGACTGCACCATGACCCACAACCCGCAAGCGCACCGCAGCTCTGCGACCCGCGAGACCATTCTGGAGGCGATGGCTCACCTGGCTTCGGAGCGCCGCTACGCGGCGATCACCATCGTCGACCTCATCGATCGGGCCGGAATCGGGCGCAGCACGTTCTACGAGCATTTCGGCAACAAGGACCAGGTGCTGCTGGCCTTGCTCGACCCGATCCTGCTGCAACTGGCCAATGCAGCCAGCAACCGTGCCCCGCGCCCGGCCCTGCAGCACGTAGTGCGCCATGTGTGGGAGCGTCGGCAGCTGTTTCGGGTAGTGCTGGGCAGCCGCATAGCCGTTCGGCTGGAGCAGCGGCTCTCCGATCTGATCCTGGAGCGGCGGCGACGGGCCGACCCCGGCCAGTCTGCCCTGCTGGCCGCCGCCACTGCCAGCGGCCAGCTGGCGATGCTGCGATCATGGACCGGCGGCGCGGTACCGATGCCGGTACCGGTCTTCGCGCAGCAGCTGATCCTGTTCTCATCGCCGCAGTGACGAATCGCCGCGCCTATGCCAAATCGGGCGCGGCTTCGCCCGCAGCGCGCTTCCGACCACCGGGCCCGTCGGGACGGGTCATGGTCAGCACAAAGAAGGTCACCGGGCGTCTCCACGCACGAACAGGCTGGCCAGTTCGACATGGGTTGACCAGCGGAACTGGCCGACCGGGCGCACCTCCCTAAGCACGAACCCGGCGTCAACCAGCGTTCGCGCATCCTTGGCCCAGCTGGCCGGATTGCAACTGATATAGACCACGCGCGGCACGCGGCTTTCGGCAATCCGCTCCACCTGTTCGCGCGCGCCGGCGCGAGGCGGATCGAGCAGGATAGCGGCGAATTTGTCGAGCTCGTCGGCCAGCAGCGGCCCGCGAAACAGGTCACGGTGAAGGCTGTGGACCTGCAGCACGCGCTGATCCGCTGCCGCTTTGCAGGCGAGGTGTGCATCGCGCGCGGCTTCGGCGGCCAGCACCTTGGTGCCGGACCCGGCCAACGCGAAGGTGAAGGTGCCCAGCCCCGAAAACAGATCGGCAACGGTCGGGCAATCGCCCAACCACTCGCGCACCGCCGCGACCAGCGCCGCTTCGCCATCGGCAGTTGCTTGCAGAAAACTGCCGGGCGGGAACGCCACCGCGACACCCGACAGCGTCACCGTCACCGGCTCAGGCTCCCACAGCACGTCGGGGCCATAGCCGCCATCAAGTGTCAGCCGGGCCAGCATGTGTTCACGGGCAAAATCGAGCAGCGCCTCGGTCAGCGTCAGACCCTCGGCGGTCAAACCCTTGAGCCCCAGATCGACTCCCTGGTCCACCAAGGTAAGTTCGATATCGGCGGCGAGTTTGGCGTGGGTGTGCCTGCCGGGTTTGGGCTTGCCTTTGCCCCGTTTGGACGGCGTCTGCGCCTGCCCCAGCCGGATCAGCAGCTTGCGCAAGGGCGCCAGCACCGCGACCAGTTCCGGGCAGAGCACCGGACATTCGGCGAGTTCGACCACCCGGTGGGATTTCGCCTCGCGGTAACCAATCACCACCCGGCCCTGGCTGCTTTCCGCTCGCAGCGAAGCGCGGCGGCGGCTGCCGGGCGGTGAGAGGTGCGGTTCGGTGATCAGCTCGGCCCCCAGCTCTTGCGAGGCCGAGGCATTCGCCACCCGCGCCTCGACAAAAGCGGCCAGCGATTTCTCATCGAGCTGCTGCAACTGGCACCCGCCGCACTGCCCGAAGTGGCGGCAGACCGGCGCGACGTGATGCGGCCCCGGCTCGATCCGCCCGTCGGCATGGAGCAGATCGCCCAGGGCCGTGCCCCAGGCAAACCTCCCCGAGGCGGTAACCCCATCGCCCTTGGCAGCGATGCGGACAATCTCTTCAGGTGCGTTCACAGGCAGTGCGCGTAGGCGCTTGGAACCGCCGCGGCAAGCTGTGCGGCTGCGAACACCGAGGGGCACAGCCGTGCCGCCTCGGCGTGGAGCCACAGACCGTCGCAGGCCGCAGTGAAGGGATCGGCTCCGCTGGCCAGACGGCTAGCGATGATCCCGGCCAGCACATCGCCCGTCCCGGCAGTGGACAGCCAGCTGGTCGCCCGCCCGGCGCAGGCGATCCGGCCGCCCGGCGCAGCGACCACGCTATCTGCCCCCTTGGCGACCACTACCATGCCCGAAATGCGGGCCAGCGCCACGGCCCGTTCCACCTTGGTGCCCGTCCCGTCCAAATCGAAGGCGCGTTCCAGCGCCAGCAGCTCGCCCTCGTGCGGAGTGGCGATCACCGGGGCAGCGCGCTCGGCCAGGCTGCGCGGGGCCAGCAGCACCAGCGCATCGGCATCGAGCACCGCCGGGATCGGTTCGGACAGCGCCATCGCCAACCGCTCACGCGCGGTGCCGCCGCGGCCAAGGCCAGGGCCGATCAACACTGCATCAAGGCGGCGATCGGTCAGCGCGTCGGCAAGATCGGTGGTGTCTGCGACCAGATCGGCCGGTAGCGCATGGCCTTCGACAAGCTCAGACTGAGCGGAATCGGAAAAGGCACCCGCTCGTACTGAGCCTGCCGAAGCGCGCGCGCCGCCGCCGACCAGCAGCTTGACATAGCCCGCCCCCGCTCCTTGCGCCGCACGCGCCGCCAGCACGGCCGCGCCGGGCATGGCGCCGCCGATCACCGCCAGCAGGCCGCGGCTGTACTTGTGCGCGTCGGCAGCGGGGGCAGTCAGGTGGGGCTGGCCAATCAGCCGGGCCGCACCCGGCGGCGCGGTCACCCCGATCGGCACCAGC
>JABFRE010000122.1 GCA_013141325.1 Novosphingobium sp. | reverse complement strand
CGCCCGCGTTCTTGATCCACGCATAGCGCTGAGAATAGGTCGTCAGCTTCAAAGGACGCGCACTCACCGTCGCAGGCACCTTGCCCACATCGGTCAGATTTGCAGCTGGCTGCAGCTCACTCAATACGCCGCCGTGCATCGCATAGGTGTAATCCGTCTGGTTGTTGTTCGCATCCTTGATCCAGAGCACCCGAACACACCTTGCGTATGTGATCGGGACAGTTGTGCAGGTATTGCCGGCATAGCCATAGGTCTTAACCAGGTCAGGCAGCCCGCTGCCCGGCTTTGCCTTGCGCGTTTCCTTGGTGATGGCGTGGAAGGGCCCTTGATATTCGGCCAGATACTTGTCGCCCTCAGGATAGGTTGCCTCGCGCAGCATCGAACCTTCGGTGTAGCCAGGTCCAGTGTAGTTGAAGAACACGCCGCCTTCATAAACAAACTGGGTCAGGCGGCCGTTCGCATCAATCATATCGAATGGCGATGTCTTGGTGAATTTGAGCCAGACCGTGACATTGGCCGGATCGGTAACGGACACTTCGTTGTGCCCATCGTAGGGGGCGGGTGTGTCGTCTGTCTTGAGAGTGGTGGGATCCCATCCGCTGACGATCCAAGTCCCTCCATCGAGAAGCGTTTGAGCGTCAATGCGATCGTAGACGGCTTGCGATATCTTGCACTGGGAAAATCCAGGAGGCTTGAGGCAGGTAATACCTCCATTCGAGTTCGTATACTGGGTCACCTGACCCACCACATCTGTCGCTGAGGTCAGCAGATAGCGCGCCCCATTGTTTGTATAGCCATAGCCAGCTTTCAGCGATGCACCTGCGCAAGTGGAACTCGCCGCAACATAGGATTGCGAACGAACAAAACCGCAAGCCGCAGTTACATCGCCCTGCGCGTTGTAGTCGAACACCAAGGCGTAGCCGGTGCTGTCTTCCACCAGTTTCAGCAAGCCGCTCGCATTGTAGCTGAAGGAACGCCGCCGCCCGTCGGCAAAATCGATCCGTTCGATCTTGCGGGACGTCGACGCCCACGCCATGCCGACCGCCTTAACCGTAGCGCTGAACGTATAGACGGTGCCGCCGCTGTCCAGATAGCTCCACTGACTGCCGGTCCAGGACAATACGCCCTTTTCCGCATCGAGGTTCATCGCAGTAGCCTGCCCCACAACCGGAGTACTGTCAGCGATGTAGGTTCCGCTCGCAGAACCGCCCAGCTGCGCTACGATATATTTCGATGTACCGGGAACACTTACCGGACGGACCGAGGCATAGATGTCGAAATTGCTGGCGAAGTTCCAGCCGAACATCGGATCGTTGGGTTGCTTGATCCCGGTCCGGTGGGAGCGAACAAGTTCAAGCGAACCGACCTGCAGATCGGTCACCGCATAGGTCATCGAGCCATCCGCAACGTTGATCCCGCCGGGGGTCACGGTGTAGCTTTTCGGCGGAATAATGTCGCCGCTGGCACCCGCTGCAGCTGCTGCCGCAACCGGAGGTGCGGTTGGCGCTGCTGGAGCGGATGCCTGTTGCACATCGGTGGTTGACGAAGGAGCTGCAGGCGTCTGTGGCGCGGAACCCGTCGAAACGGTCTGGGCTGCCAGCGCAGTTGGCGCAGCCGCTGCAAGAAGAGCCGAACACAGCAGCGCAAACCTTACCATCGCATCATTCCCATCGCTCACCCGCAAAACCTATGCGGTCCTTGGCGCCTTGCCGCCCATTCCAATCACCGCCCAACATCCCAAGTTCGCCGTCGCAGAATGCAAGCCTTAAGCAGGTGCATCGGTCCCGATATGAGCCTGGCTGCACCTATGGCGTAGGATTGGACGATCCGGTTGTGGTCACCTTCTTCCGATTGTCGGCCTTGTCGTGGTCATAAGTCGTCTGGACGTTGTTGTTGACCGTACCGGTGCGCACCACCTTCACCAGCCGCCCTTTTGCGTCGTAGGTGTAGGTGATGGTTTCTGCCGCGTGCGCGTGAACCGCGGCGATCACACTTGCAGTGGCAATCAAGAGACCTACCCGGAATCTACGCATGGCTGCTTCCTTCTTCTTGGAACGTCTCAAACAAAAGCAGAAATTGCAAGCGGCTTTGATGCGCCATGATTGAAATAGGTTATTTTGACGCAATAGTGACGCGTTCCCACATGCGACAAGTGCCCAGCACTTTGTTGCCGCTTTCGGTATGATCACCAGTACAGCCGGAGTGGCCGAAACGAAAAAATACATGGGTTGCGCCAACGCTGGTCAAGGTGGAACACGTCGCATCCCAAGCGTCCTGGCCATTTAATCTGCTGAGCGTCACCAATCCACGACCACGATGAGCACCGAGTCAGATCCCGAATCCTCACAGCACGTCATCACCGAGAGCCATTGCTCGCCACGTCAGCATTGGCGCGCCGCAGCCTCTCACACTACGGATTTCCGGCAAGGCATCTCGGCGGGTTCCGCCTCGGCATCGGTGGGATCAATCCAAATCTCTCGCGCGAGGCTGAATCACTTGAGATACTCATTTCGCAGCGTGCGATTTCCCCGCAATTCGTCCAATGCCTCTCCCTCGCGCGAAGCTCCCAATGCGTAAGAGCGGTTCTCGAGCGTCATCTTGTAGCGTTTAGGCATGCTGTCATTGATGATATCGAAAATGCGTTGCTCGAAATGCCACTCGGCTTGCCACACGGCTTTCCGTTTTTCGGAGCGCGACGTGCGGCACATTTGCGCAGAGCGATTTACAGCGCACTGGGCCTCGTCGCGGCGAGCTAGGCGCTCATTCCAGTCTCGTTTCTCACGCTCATCGAGCGGCCCATCAGTGCGCACGTGGCCTGTATGCAGGTCTATGACAATATCTTCAGGATGTGGAATAGGGTCGGGCAAATCCGTGATCCCGCGTTGGCGGCGGCGCTCTAGTTCGGCGGTCCATTTCTGCTGATATTCGAACGCATTCTCCAGCGAGGCCAAATGTTCGCTCGACTTGCGCTCCTCAACCGCACGAACAAGTTCAGCGAGCGCCCGCTGCGAGAGCCGGCTACCTTTCATAGCTGAGATTGCCAGTGAGCGGACAGCAGCTTGGATCGCAGGAAGCACAATTGTTCGCTCGCCTTCACGGATAGTGACCGGTCGATATGCTTCCTCGAGTATCAAGCCGTCAGTCGGTTTGAATGCTGGATCGATCTGTCTCCGTTCTTGCTTCTTGCGGCGCGGCCGCCCAGATGGATTGCCTGACTTGCCTTTTTCAAATCGATGCTTGACCGGCGGCTTGCCAAAGCCAACCTCGTAAGGGACCGGCAACTGCTCGTCGCTCATTCTGCCGCCTCCGCGTTGAGATCAAGTTCGAGACGCTGCTCAGTGACATCCTCGAAGCAGTCTCTGGTGACGGCGAGCACAGCCCGCTTGCCAGTGAGCTTCTCCCAGCGCCGAACAATGGTGTCGCAGTAGAGCGGATCGTATTCGATTAGCCGGGCCGAGCGGCCAGTCTTCTCGGACGCGATCAAGCTCGAGCCCGAGCCGCCGAAGCAGTCGAGCACGATCTCGCCGCGGCGCGAGCAGTCGCGGATCGCGTCGGCGATCATCGCTACCGGCTTGACCGTTGGGTGCATCGCCAGTTCTTCGCTGCGTGAACCGGAGATGCTGCTGATCCCGGCATAGTCCCAGACATTGGTGCGGTAGCGCCCAGTCTCTCCTAGCCCGAAGCTGTTGGTATGCTCTGCGGTGCCCTGTTTGAACACGAAGATCAGCTCGTGCTTCGAGCGGTAGAATGCGCCCATACCGCCATTGCTTTTGTTCCAGACGACCAGGTTCTTGAGCTCGGTGAAGACGGAATTCCCAGCGGCGAGTAGTTCGCCCATGTGGCGCCAGTCCATGCAGACATAGGCGATGGCCCCATCGCGCATCACGCTTGCAGCATTGCCCAGCGTATCGATCAGGAACCGGGTGAACTCGCTCTCGCTCATCTTTCCAGAGGCAAAAGCGAACTCGCGGTGGCGAATCGAGCCCAACCCGCAGACATTGCCGTCGATTTTCACATTGTATGGCGGGTCGGTGAAGACGAGGTCCACCTTGTCTTTCCCGAGCAACGCCTCGAAGTCGACCGAGCTCCTCGAATCCCCGCACAGCAGCTTGTGTCGGCCCAACAGCCACAGGTCGCCCTGCCGTGAAACAGGCAGTCCGCTGGCGAACACGACCTCATCTTCCGGTGCATCGGTTCGGTCCGGATGGGCCTCGTCCGCCTCGTCGAGCGCCAGGTCGATCTCGGCAACGCTGAACCCGGTCAGCTCGACATCGAAGTCGAGATCGACCAGTGCCTGCAATTCGATCGCCAGGATTTCCTTGTCCCAGCCGGCGTTGAGCGCGAGCTTGTTGTCGGCCAGCACATAGGCCCGCCGTTCGGCTTCACTCAAGTGTGAAAGCGCTATCGTTGGTACGTTCTTCCAGCCAAGCAACTTCGCCGCCTCGACCCGGCCGTGGCCGGCGATGATCTCGCCCTCGTCCGAAACCAGCACCGGGTTGGTGAACCCGAACCGTTCGATCGACCGCGCGATCTGCTTGATCTGCTTCTTGGAATGGCTGCGCGCGTTGCGCGCGTATGGCCGGAGCCCAGTGATCGCGCGCTCGGTGATGACAGTGCTCGATGCCGCCATATTCAGTACCCTCTGCTTGGCGCCCCGCGGCGATGACACAGACATGGGGATGCATCTTGCAGATCTGGAGTACGCAACGGGAACATTGGTCGCCCACCAAGCACGCTCCATCGCAATTTTCTGGTTTACCTGGAGAGGGTTGGGCAGGAGGTTCGCGCCGTTACCGCTCAGTCGGCAACTTCCCTGCACCGCTGATTGAATTCGCTGTTGTCGAGCCAGGCATTCCCTGTTCCGCGAAATCAAGTTCCCTGTTCCGGGATTTCGAATTCCTTGTTCTGAATCACGACATTTCGGGCATGAAACCGCAGAATTCTGCGGCAGACCAGCTGCGAGCGGTGCAATCTGCACCCTCAGAAATTGAGGATTTCCCTGTTCATCGCCCAAAAACAGGGAATTCCCCTTCAGAGCGAGGCCCCCTTCGCACTGCGTCGCGCACCAATCAGTCTCTCGAGGTAACAGATTTTCGCCCTCGGGCGCCCTGCGCCTGCACAATGGCGCAGTTCTGCGGGGTTTGGCGCGATGCAAATTCGCAGGTGAAGCCAGAGAGCATTTCAGTCCCCGGCATCCCGGCCAAAAATATGCCGGATTCTCTGTCCGCGAGAACCCGGCTTCACCTCGTCTTGTGATGGATAGGGGACATACGCGGCAACTCCGAACAGCCGCTCCTGGTCCGCCCAGTCGAGCGGTAGGTCGCAGCTGAGCAGCACCCGCCGATTGAGACCCTTAGACTGCGATCCTTCAGCGATCCCTTCGACGACCTTTGGACTGAGGAACGAGATCCGCAGCAGCCGTGCAAGCTTGGTGCGACAACGGGAATTATGGTGACACTTTACTTAAATTACGGTGACACTTTACTTAACCCCCAAACTCCTGCGCGTAATTGGGGGTTAAGTAAAGTGTCACCGTAACTCCAAACTCCAAGTAAAGTGTCACCGTAACTCCCCAGCAGATCGAGATAGAGCGCGAAATCCCCGTCCTCGAAGAACGTCCGCTCGCGCCGGTTGCCACGCTGGGTCACATGATGGGGAACACCCGGAAGCACAACGCGTGGGAGGCGAGCCATGCTGGGTGGCTAGGAGAGTTTGGGGGGTGTTGCAACTGTCACCGTAATTCGTAATTCTAATCTTCAAACTCTCAGCCAAACTCGATCGGCAGGAGATATTACAGACTCTTTCTCTTGTGACCGCTTTAACCAGAAGCTTTGCAGGCTCTTGCTTTCAAGGACGATAGATCCTTCGCGAAAAAATTCGGAAACTTGAAAGCAGGATTCCGAGTGACCAAGAGTTGCAGCTTTAAGATTATACTCAAATGCCACAGATTGATCTTGAGCAACGCCATCTCCTTTATCGAAAGAGACAGCCAGCGCGAATAATGCCTCCGGAATTTTAGAGTCAGATAGTTTCAGAAAAAGTTCCGTTGCCTTTGCTTCGTTAATATTTGATCCGAATTTACCGTCGACATAACAAATCGCTCGCGCGCAAGCTGCTCGTCCATCTGCGTCCTCAACGCCCTTATCAAGAAGTTCTAAGATTCGTTCACCATCCTTTTCTTCGTCTTCTCGGTTAGCTATTTCGAGTGCAATATCGTAAGATGATTTCATCAAGAACTCTCTGCTTTTGCGGAATTACGGTGACGCTTTACTTAACCCCCAAAATCATACGCGTAATTAGGGGTTAAGTAAACTGTCACCGTAATCCCTCAACAGAGCGCCGTCCACACCATCACCGTAATCTATTCGATGCACATAAATTTATCAACTCCAACTCGAATAATTGAAATTCTATGCATTACTGATCCTCCGTCGCCAACATAATATCTTACAAAAATATTTGCTTCATTGCCAAATTTACTTAACGATAAGCAAAATTTAATATTATCTACCTTTCGGTATGAATCTTCTTCACATGTTAGACAGTACCATTTAACCCATGAGCACGTGAAATCTAAATCTCTTATAACAAATCCCCTGCCGATCAGATATTTCATAACAACTTTGCTCTCTAAGTTGCTAAATATACAATGCAGGGACATTTTCTTAAATTCAGACAATGTCAAAAATTTATGATCTGAAGGCGTTGGCAAGCAACCTGGCGCCACAATGAATGCGGAAATTGTGTCAACTAATATACTATTTGGCATTTAATAGCACTTTTATTTATGCTTGATCAAGCATGTAGAATATTCTTCTGGAATTGAATTTACGGTGACACTTTACTTAACCCCCAAACTTATACGCGCGATTTGGGGTTAAGTAAAGTGTCACGGTAATCCGTTGTTTGATGATGGCTGGGGCCCTGCCGAAGTAGGCGTCGGCGGGCGTCACGTTGTTCAGGCTCTCGTGGTAACGCTGGTTGTTGCAGTGCTCGACGAACGCCTCGATCTGGACCTCAAGGTCGCCGAGCAGGAAGTAATTTTCCAGCAGAATGCGGTTCTTCAGTGTCTGGTGCCAGCGCTCGATCTTGCCTTGGGTCTGCAGGTGCATCGGGGCGCCGCGCACGTGACTCATCTTCCGGGCCTCGATGTATTCCGCCAGTTCACCCGCGATATAGCTGGGCCCATTGTCGCTGAGCAGCCTGGGCTTGTGCAGCACCGTGGCATGATCGCAGCCCGAGGCCTTGAGCGCGAGGTCGAACGTGTCGGTCACGTCCTCGGCCCGCATATTGGTGCACAGGTTGGGCTACGCCCGCCTTCGGCCCCCAGGCGATGATGTAGCGCGAGAAGTCGTCGAGTACGGTCGACAGATACATCCAGCCCCAGCCGATGATCTTGAAGTAAGTGAAGTCGGTCTGCCACATCTCGTTCACCCGCGTGGTCTTGGTGTGGAACTGATCGGCAGCCTTGATCACGACAGAGGCCGGGCTGGTGATCAGGTCATGCGTCTTCAGCAGGCGGTAAACCGTGGCTTCGGACACGAAGTAGCGTCTCTCGTCGGTGAAGCGCACCGCCAGTTCCCGGGGGCTCACGGTGACGCCGTAATCCCGAGTGACATCGCTGTCCCGTCAATCTTCAGCGCAGTGCGCGGCGACGTAGGCGTCGTGCAGCGGCATTCCTGCAGCCGCGTGGGCCAGCGCGCTTTCCAGTTTGCGCAGGTAGGCGGAATGGTCCTGACCGCGCAGCGGCAGGAGCGGATCGGTGGCTGCGGGGATGTTGCCCTGGCCGATGTGCACCGCCAGCCAGCTGGGCGGGCCGAACAGATCGGCGTCGCGCTGTACCAGGCGGCCGTGGCGGCGGAAGTGCTCGATCTTCCAGGTGACGGTGTCGGGCACCGCCATCGCCCCGCAATAGCGCCACAGCTCGGTGTCGGTGCGGCTGGTCAACTTGTAGTGGAGGATGATGAAATCGCGGATCCGCTCGAATTCGGCGATCGCGATGCGGTTGTATTCCTCGCTCACCAGAGGATCGAAGTCGCGGTCGGGGAACAGTGCCAGCAGCTTGGAAATACCGGCCTGGATCAAATGGATCGAGGTTGATTCGAGCGGTTCCATGAACCCCCCTGACAGCCCGATCGCCACGACGTTGCGGTTCCAGAACAGATTGCGCCGCCCGGTGACGAAACGCAGCGGCTTGGGATCGGCCAGCGCTTCGCCGTCGAGGTTCGCCAGCAGGGTCTCTGCCGCCGCGTCATCGGACAGGAAATTGCTGCAATAGACATAGCCGTTGCCGGTGCGGTGCTGAAGCGGGATGCGCCACTGCCAGCCCGCTGCGCGCGCGGTGGAGCGGGTGTATGGGGTGAAGTCCCCGGCGCGGGCGCAGGGCACGGCAATCGCCCGGTCGCAGGGAAGCCAGTGGGTCCAGTCCTGATAGCCCGTCTGCAACGCCCCTTCGATCAACAGGCCGCGAAAGCCCGAGCAATCGACAAACAGATCGCCATCAAAGCGACGCCCGTCCTCCAGCGTGACGTGGGTGACATGGCCGCTGGCCGGATCGAGGCCGGCATCGCCGATCTTGCCTTCGACCCGGGTCACCCCGCGCGCTTCAGCATAGGTGCGCAGGAACCGGGCATAGAGCCCGGCATCGAAGTGATAGGCATAGTCAAAGGTCGAGAGCACGTGGCGCGGATCGGCGGCCGGTTTGGCGAAGCGACCGCGGCTGGCGGCGGCCCAGGCCATGCACAGATCGTCGAGCGCCGGGGCATCGCCGCGGCTGCGGGCTTCCAGCCAATGGTGGTGCAGCGCCACCATATCGAAATTGCGGCCATAGGTGCCGAAGGGGTGAAAATAGCGCGAGTCTTCGGCGCCCCAGCCGTTGAACTGGATGCCCAGCTTGAAGGTGCCCTTGGAGGCCTTGAGGAATGCGTTCTCGTCGATGCCCAGCGTTTCGTTGAAGGTGCGGATCGGCGGAATGGTCGCCTCCCCGACGCCGACGGTGCCGATTTCCTCGCTTTCGATCAGGGTGATGGTGCAGTGTGCGCGCACCGCCTGCGACAGGGCGGCCGCCGTCATCCACCCGGCAGTGCCCCCGCCGACGATGACGATCGATCGAATGGAATTGGCCAGCTGCATCGCACCCTCCCTGCCGTGCACCCTTCCGCCAAGCGCCCTTGGCAATCAAGCCCTATTTGCAATCGATTGCAGCCTCCGTGGCCGCGCTCAATGCCGGGGGCGGCGGACATCGAGGGCGATGACCAGCCGCTCGCCGTCGTCGAACGGCATGGTGCGGTGCCACATGGTCGAGGGGAAGATCGCGGTGCGGCCGATCCGGGGCTCGATCGTGCAATAGGCCGGCAGGTCCAGCCCCAGCTCCTCTGGCGGGGTGCCGAAGGCGATATGGCCCGCCGGGGCCGGGCCAAGCTGATCCGGGCCGGGCAGCGCCACATACCAGGCGGTGCTGAGCCAGCCCATCGGGTGGTTGTGCGGCACGTTGTAGCCCTGGCGCAGCAGGCGGACCGACCAGCTCCCTTCGATCAGCAGCTCGCCGCGCGGGCAGCCCAGCAGGGGGTGGCCCTGCTCGAACGGCGGCAGATCCGCGATATAGCGGCGGATCGCCTCCAGCCACGCCGTGCGGGCGCGGGCGATGATCGGTTCGTGCCGCAGGATCACCGAGCGGTCAGTCTGGGTTCCGCCGCGCACCGATTGCTCCACATAGGGCCGCTCCATCACGTGCAGCGCGCGCAGAAGCTCGGCCAGTTCGGCAAGCTCCGCCGTGCTCAGCTCTACCTCGCGCGGCTGGATCGAGACATCCGGGCGGTCGAGCCACAGGTGGCGCGGGTCCTGCGCGAGCCGCCAGGCCAGCGACAGATAGGGCCAGAACAGCGTTGCCGAGGGGGTCAGCAGATAGCGCAGGCAGACCGACTCGGCCTCGGCCTGGCGGCCCTGGCGGAGATGGTGGCGCACCCGGCAGAGGTTGATCGTTTCGCCTTCGATCCCCGCCGTCTGCTCCAACAGCCGCGCAGCCCCTACCGCATCGCCGGATTCGCTGGCGATGAACAGCCGCGACACCAGCAATGCCGGGGATGCGCCGAGCGCGCGTTCGGCCTGGTCGAGCACTGCACCCGCCCCGACCCAGTCGCGGGTCTGGGCAAGCGCGCGAAACCATGCAAGCCACAGGTCTGCGTTGGCCGGTTCAGCTTGCACGGCAGCAGCATAGCTGTCAGCAAAGCGGGCGGGATCGCCACGGGTCCAGTGCAAAGTTGCCAGCGCCTTGTGCCCGTCGATCCAGCCGGGATTGGTGGCCAGTGCGGAGGTCAGCAGCGCCTCGGCTGCGGGCGCATCGCCCTCAGCGGCCAGCGCGGCGGCATGATTCTTGGCCACATCCAGATTGTCGGGGGCCACATGCAGCGCCTCGCCGAACAGCGCGGCGGCGGGTTGACCCAGTTCATAGCGGGTCTGCGCCAGCCCTTCGATCAGGCGCGGATCGGCTGCCCCCGCCGCGCGGGCGCGGGCAAAGACCTGCGCCGCCTCGGCCAGACGCTGTTCGTGGCGCAGGGCGACCCCGCACAGCAGCGCGACCTCGGCATCCGCCGGGGCCAACCGGCCCATTTCGGCCAGCAGCAGCGCCGCCCGCCCCGCCTGCGCCGCGCCCAATGCGGTGCGGGCCAAGGCCAAAAGCCGCACCCGCTCATCCGGGGCTATGCGGGCGGCGCCCTTCAGCCGGGCAGTCGAAAGTGCCAGATCGACGTCCACATCAGGGGAAGAGGTCGGGTTCATCGCGTCTGAGACTGACAGGAACGGAAAAAGGGGGCAACCGTGGTTCCCCCCTTCCCCCTACTTGCGACCCTTTGAACCGGATCAGAAGCTGTACTTGACCGAGGCGGTGAAGGTGCGGCCCAGCGCCGGTCCGGTGCCGATCACGATTGGCGTGACCGAACCGTCGGCAATGCCGCCGCTGCCGCGCAGGTCATAGCGGTTGAACAGGTTATAGGCCTGGACCCCCAGCTCAAGGTTCTTGAACGGCGAAACCCGCAGGTTGGCGCCCAGCACCGCTCCGCCAGGATACGAGCGGCCGGCATCGTCGGAAATGCTCGACTGGCCAGTGGCGTTGATCCCGAACGTGGCAATCTCGCTCAGATCATAGCTGGCCTGCACCGTATAGACCAGATCCGGCATATAGGGCGCGCGGGTGAACGGCGTGGGATTGCCGCTGCTGTCCACGCCCGAACGGGTGGCCTTGGTCCAGGTGGCGTTGCCGACCAGGCTGAACCCGCCAACGTTGTAGGTGGCATAGAGTTCGGCGCCGTAGGACTTGTAGCGGGCATCGATCACGCAGCCGCCCGAACCGCCCGGGCACCGCGTGGCCGACAGTTCATAGGTGCTCTGTTTGAAGTTGCCCTTCAGCAGCGTGAGTTCGAAGGTATAGCGTCCGCCGCCCAGGTCGCCGCGGTTCTTGAGGCCCAGTTCGTACTGCTTGACGAAGTCAACCGAAGGGGTGACGCCGTCGGCCGCGCAGCCCATCGTGCCGGCCGTCGCCATGGCGCCGGTGCACAGCGAACCGTCGCTGGCGATCTTGCCGCCAAAGGTCTGCCGGTCACCGTTGAAGCGCCCACCGCGCGAGGCACGGGCGAACAGGCTGGTGTTGGAATTGACCTTCCACAGCGCCCCGACCGTCCACGAGGTGTAGTTGCGGCTGTAGTTGAGCACTTCGCGGGCACCGTTGCTGGTGATCGCCGGGATGTTGACCCCGTTGACGTTGACGAAGCTCTCGGTCCCGCCCTGGGTGCCGCCGCCCGAGGCCTTGACGTTTTCGAAGCGGACCGAACCGTCGAGCGCGAAGGCATCGGTATCGAGTTCCAGCGCCGCATAGGGAGCGGTGTTGGTGTACGACAGGTCATAATCGCGGGCGCAGCAGCTGCCCCAGTTGTTGTTGTAGCCGGCGATCCCGTCCTGGGTCAGCTTGTTGCCGGCCGCATCGTAGAGGTCGAGCTGCGAGGGGTTGTTGCCGCTCAGTTCGCGCAGCGACTTGTTGGTGTGCCAGTCCATCGCGATGTCCTGGTTCATGTAGAAGAACCCGCCGCGCGCGGTGACCTTCGCGCCTTCACTCACGTCGAACTTGCCCGACAAGGCCAGATCGTTGGCCAGGCTGCCGATGTCGCGGATGTTGGTGCGCACGTTGGTGTTGTTGTCGACATAGGTGCCGGTGAACACCTGTCCGGCGTTGGGCCCGCTGGCGTAGCGGATCGAGGCAACCGTGGCATAGGGCGTGCCGTTGAGCGTCAGCTGCGATCCGACGATCCCGGCTGCGCGCGCGGCGTTGCTGAACGGCGAGGAAAAGCTGCCGCTCATCTTGGTCCAGCGCATGTTGTTGTCGACCGTGATCCCGCCATCGAAATCATAGTGGAACTGGCCGCCCAACGCCGTCGCTTCGGTGCTGATCCCGGTCATTCCGACGCGCTCAAGCTGGCCGGTGCGGTTGAGGATGGTGAAATCGCGGTTGTAGATCGAGTAGTTCGAGCTGTCGCGGCCATCGAAGCCGGGGAACGGCTGAACGTTGCCGACCTTGGTTCCGCTCAGCGTCGCCAGAGCCGGGGCGCCGGTGTAGTTCGGCTCACGCGTGTCGGCGACCTTGAACAGCAGACGGAAATAGCCGTTGCCGCCGTCGAATTCCTTGGTGACGTTGCCCTTGAGCTGGATCGAGCGCGAGACATTGAAATCGGCGTGGAGCGGCCCGCGGCCGGTCTTGAAATAGCCGCCCAGGTGGAAGCGCAGGCCCTCGGCCAGCGGACCGCCATAGCGGAAGTCGATCCTGGTCTCGTCGTAGTTGATGCCCTTGCTCAGCTGGACGTGGCCGCCCTCGCTCTTGCCGGTGTTGCTGATGTAGTTGATCACCGCGCCGGGGGCCTGCGAGGCATAGGTGGTCGATCCGCCGCCGCGCACCGATTCCACGCGCTCGACGCTGGAATCGAAGTGGGTCCAGTAATCGTTGTTGCCGAACTGGATATCGCCGAACAGAACGGTCGGCAGGCCGTCTTCCTGGATCTGGACGAAGGGCGAGCCGCCGGTGGCAACGGGAAGCCCGCGCACCGCGATGTTGGAGTTGCCGCCCGGACCCGAGGTGCCGGGTACCTGGATGCCCGGGATCATGCGGAACACTTCAGCTTCCGAGCTGGGCTTGAAGGCTTCGACCAGATCGGCCGAGATCGAGGTGACCGAGACCGAGCTGTTGAGCTTGGACTTGTCCTTGCCCGATGCGGTGACGACGATTTCGTCGAGGCCGGTAACTTCGGCGTCATCGGCCGGAGGCGCGTCTTGTGCAAATGCAGGCGCGGCAACGAGTGCGGCAGCCGCAAAAGCCGCAACTGACGCGCAATTCCGCAGGACGGACTTCTTCATACCCTCTCCCCTTCGTTCAGGATTCGTGCTCGCTCAAGGCAAGTCGAGCGCGGTACTTGCACAGACAACAATCGATTGCAATAAATTTTCACAATCGATTGTCAAATTACACGTGCTGTGGCAATTCGATCACAATTGCCGCATGCCTTGACAGACTTTTATGGACGCCGGCCCCGGCCTTGCCCCATAGGGACGTTGCGATGCTGACCTCTTGCACCAACCCTTCGATTTCATGAGCGACGCGGCCCCGACGCGCGTCCGCAATATCGCGGAGCTGGCGGCACTAGCTGGCGTCAACGCCGGAACGGTTTCGCGTGCGCTGGCCGACAACCCGCTGGTAAAAAAGGAAACTCGTGAGCGGATCCAGGCGCTGGCCCGCGAGTACGGCTATCGCCCCAACCAGATGGCGCGCCGACTGCGGATACAGGAAACCAAAGTGATCGGCGTCGTGGTCCCGCTGGGCCACGAAAAGCGGCAGCACCTGTCGGACCCGTTTTTCATGACGATCCTGGGTCACTTGGCCGATGCGCTGACCGAGAACGGTTTTGACATCATGCTCAGCCGGGTGATCCCGGATGCCGATGACTGGCTCGAGCGGATCGTCGATTCTGGAATGCTCGATGGGGTCCTGTTAATCGGCCAGTCGAACCAGTTCGAAGCAATCGAACGAGTGGCAGGCTGGTACAAGCCGCTGGTGGTCTGGGGAAGCCACCGTCCGGACCAAGTGCATTGCACTGTCGGGGTCGACAACCGCAAGGGCGGAAAGTTAGCCGGTGAATGCCTGATTTCGGCAGGGCGCAAGCGCCTGGCGTTCCTGGGTGAAACCATCGCGCCAGAACTGCACGAGCGCTACCTTGGACTTTGCGATGCAGCGAAGGCGGCTGGGTTGGCCGAGCCGATCAAGCTGGACACCCACCTGGCTTCGGAGGTCATGGCCGAGGAGATTGCCGCGCACATCGATGGAATCGCCGGGCGGGTCGATGGGATCGCCGCCGGGTCTGACCTGATTGCCATGCACACCGTTCGCGCGCTTGCCGATCGCGGCACCATGGTTCCACGCGACATTTCGGTCACGGGTTTCGATGACCTACCGCTGGCCGAGCAGACGATTCCGCGGCTCACAACCATCAGCCAGAACATCGCCGAAGGTGCGCGGGCGATGGTCCAGGCCCTGTTCTCCCGGATTGGCGGAGAAGCGGCACCGTCCGTGGAAATGGAGCCGATTCTGATTCGCCGCGACACAGCCTAACGCGGGGCCTCCGCCCCCTGCTCGAAACGCAGTGTGAGATGCTCGCCTGTCAGGCGATGCTGGAGTGTCAATGCAAGTTGCCCGGTATCATCCAGTAGCTCAAGACTCCCGCCATCAAGCCACAGAGTGAACGTTGGGCTGCCAAAAATTGCCAGCTTGCAGACCGTGTCGAGGAATGGGCTCGCCGGATCGCGCCTCAGCACGAACAACTTTTGTCCGCGCCGCTCCAGCTGAAGCAAGCGTCCATCAGCATCGCCGATTGCGACCACGAAATTGTCGAGCCGGGGCAGAATCAAATTCGCGGCTTGGCAGATCTCGGTTTGGTCCAGCGAAACCGCCTGCACCTCGGAAACTGCAGCGGTCTCGACTTCCTGGCGCAGGGCATAGCCTGCAGCCACGCGGATCAGCGAAAGGCGCCTGGGCAGGCTCATCGCCCCGCGCCACCCTTGCCGCGGCAACTGACCTTGATAGGCATGATTGCCCATCCAGCCGATCCAGGCCGGCCGGCCTTTGGCATCGCGCGGTTCGTGCCACGCAACCGCGGCATAGAAATCGCGGCCGTGGTCGGCCACCAGCCAGCGCTGTTCCAGGCCGGGGCCATCCGGATGAAAGCGGATCCCGTCGAAAGTCCCGGTCTGGTAGACAGCACCCGATCCTGGACCGTCGTGCAGCACATCGACCTTGAACAACCAACGTCTCTCATCCGTTCCTTCGACCGGAAGCTCAATCAGCAACGGACATTCCCAGACGCGGCCCGGCGCACCTGCGCCATGAATGACCGACAGCTCGTCCCAATGCCTGAGGTCATGCGAAGCATAGACCAGCGCTCGGTTATCGGCGGAAAGCGCAACAACCATGATCCAGCGGCTGGTGGGTTCGTGCCAGAAAACGTTCGGATCCCGGAAATCGGAGAGACCGCGGTCGATGACCGGATTGCGCGTGAACTGCTGCCAGGTTCGTCCTCGATCGGTGCTCCAGGCCAGAGACTGCTCCTGACGGGCAGGACCATGCGCGGCGGATGCGGTGTAGAGCGCGACCAGTGCATTTCGGCCAAAGCCGGCTGCTCCCGCGGGATCGCTCACTGCGGAACCCGAGAAGATCATGTCATCAGCCGTTTCGGCGATCGCGACCGGCAGCTCGGTCCACTGCGCAAGATCGCGGCTTACGGCGTGGCCCCACGACATGTGGCCCCAATCTTCGCCATGCGGGTTGTATTGGTAGAACAGGTGCCATTCGCCTTGGTGGAAGACCAGGCCGTTGGGATCGCTCAGCCAGTTGGCTGCGGCGGCATAGTGGTATTGCGGTCGCACAACAATTCCCGGATCACGCGATGGTCACATTGTCGCCGGCAAAAGCCAGCTGAAAGATTGGCGCGGGCGTCCCGCCAAACTGGCCACGCAGCAGTTCGGGATGCGTGTCAAAGCTGCGGCTCCGCATGCCCCAATGGTCGACAAAGCTCCAGACCTCACCCTCGCCGGTGACCCACCAGCTGTATCCCTGGGTTGGCTCGGCATCGGGGTTGCCCGCGACCAGACTGTTGCCGTTGACCGGCTTGTAGGGGCCCGCCAGCCGATCGGCGGCCATCGCGTAAAGCCCGTTTGGCCCGCTGGGGCCGGAGGGATCGAAAGTGCGGCGCTGGGTCGACCAGAACAGGTAATAGCGCCCGTCACGGACCAGCACATGGGGCCGCTCAAGTTCGTTGTTGACTCCCACTGCTTCGACAAGTGGATCCGCCAACTGCCAGCTGCCATCGTTTTGCAGTGTGGCAAGGCCAATCACACCGTTGAACGCGGCATCGCTCCATCCTGCGCTGGCAGTAAACAGCAAGTGCCCCGTGCCGGTTGCGGGATCGCGCAACCAAGCCGGATCGCGAAAGGCCTTGATCATACCCGGCGTGCCCTCGGCTTCGTCTGCGACAAAGTAACGATGACCATCCGGTCGAACCACTTCGCTGCAGCTTGACCAACCGCCCGGCCCCTCGGCAGTCAGCACGCCACGCACAGCGATCAAGCGCTGCTCGAAGCTGTGGCCGTCGTCGCGGCGACCGGCAGCGGTAAAGAACAGCGTCACATGGGTGCCATCGTCGTGCAGAACGGCGCTCCCAGCCCATTCGCGCGACCCGGGGCTTAGCTCATCCGGCAGGCAATCACCGTGGTCCTTCCAACCATCGACGCCAAGCGAGGCCAGACGAATTTTCGCGGCATTGTGCCGCAGACCAGGATCGGGAAAGCGCGGGGCGCTGAGGAAGAACCAGTACTGGCGACCGCCAGTGACCACGGTCCGGCCATCCTCGTGCGCGAGCGGCCAACTGTCCCACAGGTCAAAATTGGGAAGGATGGGTGCAGTCTGATCGGCACCGATAAGCGCAATTCGTGCGCCGTCGATTGCTGCGGGCTGCCAGCGGCTGGTGCCAGGCGGCGCATTGGACACAAGGTTGAGTTCCGGTTTGTTCATTGAATTGTTCCCGCAGACAAGCCGCTTGCCCCTTCGATCATGATCGCCAGCGCCGCGCCATTGGGCGGGCGATAGCCTTGCTCTAGTTCGGCGCGCACTCGTGCCACAGCATCGGCACGAAGCACCGCAACAACCGCGCCCCCAAACCCGCCGCCCGTCATCCGGGCACCGCCTTCGGCGCCGATTGTGGTATTGAGCAGATTCACCAGAGCATCGACCGGCGGGACGCTGACTTCGAACAGGTCACGCAGCGAGGCGTGACTGGCGCGCAACGCATCGCCAAGGCCGATCAAGTCGCCCGACTCAATGGCAGCCACTGCAGTTCGCACCCGCTCGATTTCCTCGACCACGTGCGTGGCCCGGCTGCGGACCACAGATTCGAGGTCGGCAGCAGCGATCATTGCCGCATTGGCATCGCGCAACAATGGCACGCCAAGCTGAGCCGCCGCCATTTCGCAATCACGCCGCCGGGCGTTGTAGTGACCATCGACCAGCTCGCGCACGACGCCGGACTGAACAACCATCACCGCCCAATCATCCGGAAGGCCGATATGGCGGGTATGCAAGGTCCGACAGTCCAGCAGCAGTGCTGCACCTGGCCGTCCCGCAGCCACCGCCATCTGATCCATGATCCCGCAATTGACCCCGGCCCAGCCGTGCTCGACGTGCTGGGCCGCTCTCGCCAAGGCTACCGGATCGCGATCAGTCTCGCCATCTGCTTCGGCCAGCGCCAGTCCGACCGCAACACACAGCGACGCCGACGACGAAAGCCCGGAGCCTTGCGGGATCGAACCGGTGACCGCCAGTGCCACCCCCGCCGTGCCGGACTGCCGGGCCATGCCGCGTACATAGGATTGCCAGCCCGGTGGATCGAGCGGCTGGGTCGTAGCCGGATCGAACCGGTCCCGCCTTTGGCCATAGTCCAGCGCTACAACCTCTACCTCGGCAGCTTCCGCTGGACCCCAGGCAACTGCCGTTCCCGCAGCGATCGGCATCGGCAGAACCAGACCGCCATTGTAGTCAACATGTTCGCCGATCAGGTTGACCCGCCCCGGAGCGAATGCGACGCCGTGCGGCTGGCGGCCAAATGCCTCGGAAAAGCCGCTGCGGCAGCGTTCGAGCAGCGACATCAGTCGATCTCCACGGCGCGCAGCCGCTCGGCAGCAGTCTCGGGAGTCAGGTCGCGCTGCGTTTCGGCCAACAGTTCGAACCCGACCATATGCTTGCGTACCGCAGCCGATCGCAGCAGCGGCGGCAGGAAGTGGGCATGCAGCCGCCAGTGCGCAGTATTCGCCCCCAATGCATGCGGCGCGCCATGCCAGCCCATCGAATAGGGAAAGTCACAGCCAAACAGGCCATCGTAGCGGCGGAGCAGGCGCGACAGGATCTGGCCCAACTCCCCGCGCATCGCGACAGGCAAGTCTTCCAGCCGGGCAACCGGCGAGCGCGCAATCAGCAAGATCTCAAACGGCCAGTCAGCCCAGTGCGGAACCGCCGCAAGCCAGCCGGGATTGGCTTCGACCACGCGAGTGCCTGCCGCCAGTTCTGCTTCTGAAACTGCATCCAGCAGCGTTGCGGAGTGCCGGTCAAAATATTCACGCTGCATGCGATCTTCCCGGGCCACCGTTTCAGGCACGAAATCACTGGCCCAGACTTGTCCGTGAGGATGGGGGCTGGATGCCCCCATCATCGCACCCTTGTTTTCGAACAGCTGGACATGCTCCCATCTGCCCCCCAGATCGGCCGATTGAGTGCACCAGCAATCGATCACCTGGGCCAGTTCCCGTTCGGGCAGCCGTGCCAGCGTCGCGCCGTGTTCAGGGCTGAAACAGATGACCCGCGCTTCACCGCGCGCAGGCGCACTCTCGAAAAGGGGATGATCGCCGCTCACGCCGCCTTGATCCAGCAACGCTGCGAAATCGTTCGCGAAGACGAACGTATCTTCATAGTCCGGGTTACGCGTTCCGTTGGCGCGTGTATTCCCGGCGCATAGGTGGCAGTCCGGATCATGGGCGGGTGACACCGGAGTTGGAGGTGGGGCTGCCTCGCCCTGCCAAGGCCGCTTGGCCCGATGCGGCGATACCAGTAGCCATTCCCCGGTCAGCAGGTTGCGGCGGCGGTGCGGCAGGTCAGACGGGCTCATTGGGCCACCCCGTGGAACACCGCTACGGTTTCAGCCTTGAGCGGGGGCAACGGCAGGCCAGCGTGAGCCAGCCACGATCCGGTGAACGATTTCGGCGCTTGCCGCATTGCATCGAACAGCGGCGCGCTGTGCATTGCATGGCCACGCTGGCCTCCAGCTATCCGAAGCAATTGCAGATCTACCCGGTCTGATGTCGCCAGGAACGGCAAGCGCAGCGGTTGCGGGCGACGGTCGAGCGGCGGCGCGGAGCGGATCGCGAACAGAAGGAATTCGCGCCCGGTGCCGGCAGCTTGCCAGAAAAGGCCGTCGGCCGCTTCGCCCAGCCAGGTCTGGCATTCATGCAGCAAGTACCGCCATTGCTTGTGAAAGGCGATCCAGTCGATCAGTTCAGCCCGGTCGCGCTCATCCAGCTTGCGCGGATCGAGTTCGACCCCAAAATGTCCGGCCGAAGCAACCGCAGCCCGGAAGCCCAACGACTGCGCCCGTCCCGTGGCGTGCGCCGGGCTGGCCCCGACATGCGATCCCATCAGCTCGGGCGGCAGGAAAGCCAGGAAGCCGCGCTGCATCGGCACCCGGCTGGCCGCGTCGATGTTGTCGCTGGTCCAGAAGCGATGGACATACTGTGCCATCCCGGCGTCGCTGCGCCCGCCTCCCCCCGCGCAGCCTTCGATTTCGATCACCGGGTGCGCCGCGCGCAGCCGCGCGAGCAGGTCATAGGTTCCGGCAACCTGAGCCGCCCCGCCAGCGGGTGCGAGATCGCGGTTGTGATCCCACTTGAGGTAAGAAACCGGCACCTCGCGCAGCAGCGAATCCAGAGCATTGAACAGATAGTCACGCACTTGCGGCAGCGACAGGTTGAGTACCAATTGGTTGCGCGCGGTCGGCTGCGGACGGCCTGCAGCGTGCAATGCCCATTCGGGATGGGCCCGGTAAAGGTCGCTATCGGGGTTGACCATCTCCGGTTCGACCCATAGCCCGAATTCCATGCCCAGCGCGCGGACCTTCTTGGCGAGCGGGCGCAGGCCGCCGGGATATTTCACCGGGTCGCAGGTCCAGTCGCCAAGGCCGGCAGTATCGTCGCCCCGGCTCTTGAACCAACCATCGTCGAGCACGAATCGTTCGATCCCGATCGCTGCGGCGACCTCCGCCAGATCGCCGATCCGCGCCTCATCGTGATCAAAGTAGCAGGCTTCCCAGCTGTTGAGATGGACCGGGCGAGGGCGCATCTGCCCGCCTGGCCAGCCCAGCTGCGCACGCACTGCGGCATGGTGCTGCCTAGCCGCCCCGTTGCGGCCCTCGGTTGAAACGGCAAGAATGGCTTGCGGGGCCTGATGGCTCTCGCCCGGACCGAGCACCACCTCGCCGCCCTGCAACTCGGCCCCCGCGGACAGCAGCCAGCTGCCCTCGTCGTCGCGCTCCACTGTCAGACGGCTGTCACCCGACCAGGCCAGCTGCAACGCCCGGACCAGCCCCCGGTGATAATTTGCTCCCTCACCCAGCACCACGACGCCTGGCGGTCCGCCGTGACCGGAAATGCCCCGCCCGCTTTCGCGCCGCCAGGCCTGGTGCGGCATCGCCTCGACACATTCGACCAGTTCGGCGTTGTGCCGCCCACGCCAGGAAATCAGCGCCGTGCAGTTGTCGGCGAGCGGAACGAGCGCGCTGGCCAGCCAATCCAGCGTCAGCGGCGCGGTTCCGGTGTTGGTCAGCCGCGCATCGAACCGGAAAGCGCCGCCAGGATCGCAGGCAAAAGTCTGCTCCAGCATCAATCCCTGCTGCCGGTCTTGCAGCTGGATCACGATCGCGGTGTCAGTGCCAGTCACGTCTGGCGCATCGAAGTCTATAGTCAGCGTCTGGCCATCGCGGCGCAGTCCAACCGCCGCCGGTCCGAACCAGCCCAGCCCGTTCACTGGCGCCGTGCAAAGCGGCACATCGGTGTCGAGCGAAAAACTGGCCGCCGTCCGCACCTCTGCCAGCGGCACAAGCGCGGCGGGATCGACCCGCGCGCCTAGGTGTCGCCAAAGCGGTGCGCCTTGTTCGTTCAGTTCGAGCACGAGGCTCGCCTGCTCGCTATGGAGGGTAACGAGGCGCTCGGTCATCAGGCCACCGCCAGCGTCCTCGGCGCGGGTTCGCCGCCCCCCTTGATGCGCAGCACCGCCACCGCTGCGCACAGCATCAGAACCCCGCCAAAGGCGAGCGCATTGCGCGGATCGCCGCCCAGAACGGGTTCGTAGATGAAGGTCATGGTGCCTGCGAAAACCAGCATCGGCGCGCAGATCATCATGTTGAAGATCCCCATGTAGACGCCTGTTCGCTCGGCCGGGATGGCATTGGCGAGGATGATGTAGGGATTGCCCATGATCGAACCCCAGCCCAGCCCCATGATCCCCATCAATATCCACATTGGCGGCTCGCTGTTCATCATCGGCATGGCGATCATCGCGAAGCCCGTAAAGACGAGGCAGATCGCATGGAGCCTGACTGCCCCGAAGCGGCGCGCGAGCGGAGCCATCGAGAAGGCCGCGACGAAGGCGATCGCGTTGTAAAATGCGCCCATCGGGCCGGAAAGAAGGTCGGCCTCACGGAACTGGGCGGTGCTACCGTCCGACGTGCCGAACAGCGCCATCGAAATCGAGGGCACCCGGTAAGCCCAATAGCAGCACATCGCGTACCACTGAAACAGGCTCATCCAGGCCATTGTCCGCATGGCTTGCGGCATCTCGCGCATCGCTGCGAATATCTCTGTAAAGGTCGATGCAAAGCCTCTGGGAAGCGCGGCGATCCGTTTCCGCTCAAGTTCGGTCAGCGGCAATTCCGGAACTCTCCAGATCGACCAAAGGATCGTGGTGAGCGAAAGGACCGCGCCGATATGGAACGCAAACCGGGTATAGTCAGGGATCACTCCTGGCTCCGCCACCTTTGAGACTCCCAGCAGGCTGACCAGCAGAAACGGGCTGGCATAGGCCAGGCACTGAGCCAGCCCGGTAAAGCCACTTTGCGACAGAAATCCGAACCCACGCTGCTCCTCACGCAGACGATCATTCACATAGGCGCGATAGGGTTCCATTGTGATGTTGTTGCCGACGTCGAGCAGGAACAGAATCGAAAAGGCCATCAGCAGGCTTTGCGAGAACGGCATTAGGAACAATCCCGCGCTGCACATCAGTGCACCGATCAGGAAGTAGGGTGTGCGTCTGCCAAGCGGCGAAAGCGTCCGGTCGCTCATCACCCCGATCAGAGGTTGGACAATCAGTCCGGTTAGCGGGCCAGCGATGCCCAGCCAGGGGAAATCCTTCTCATCCGCGCCAAGGTAGGCGAAAATCGGGTTGGCCTGCTGAAGTCCGAAACTGAACTGCAAACCGAGGAAGCCGAGGTTCATTTGCAGGATTCGCGGCAGCGAAAGGTGCGGTTTTCCGGTTGCCATCGAACTCTCCCTGGCGGCCTTTCGACTTGTTCCGGGGCCTCAATGTCACAATACGGAGGGCATGACAACAATCGATTGTAATCGGTATTGCTCGTGCACGCAACGGACGGGTTTGGTGCGCTCTATGCATCCACAATCCTGTCGCGAAACCGATCGAAACTCAATCCATATGCGGACTAACAATCTCTGACTGTCTGACAATTTTATCCCGCATTGCCCGATCTCGCCTGAACACCTGCAAAGTTTTCCCCTCGCGCGATGTCTCCTCCGGACAGGATAGGTTTGCCGACCGGCCCTTGCCGGGTCCGCTCAGGGCAGCTTGCTCTTGAGATACTTGACCTGCTCGTCCGGGATTTGCGGTGTGGCGACAACGATGTCGGACCCGCGCTTCACGTAGTCTTCGGGGCTGCCGATCTTCATG
>JABFRE010000105.1 GCA_013141325.1 Novosphingobium sp. | reverse complement strand
GGCACGAGGTGGAGCTGGTTACCCCGTCGCAGTTCCGCACCCTGCCGCTGCCCGGCTACAGCGAGATCCGCCTGGCACTGCTGCCGCGCTTCGGCACCCGTCGGACGCTGACCGACTTTGCCCCCGACGTGGTCCACATCGCCACCGAAGGGCCGATCGGGTGGAGCGCACGGGCCTGGTGCCTGGCACGCGGGGTGCCCTTCACCAGCGCCTTTCACACCCGGTTCCCGGACTATGCCGCCGTGCGCACCGGGCTCAATGCCGAACGCTTCTGGCCGCTGATGCGCCGCTTTCATGCGCCCTCGTGCGCGGTGCTGGTTTCCACCCCCACGCTGGGCCGCGAGCTGGAACAGCGCGGTCTGCCGCAGTGGCAGCTGTGGAGCCGCGGGATCGACCGCAGCCTGTTCCATCCCGGCCACGCTCCGCTCCCCGAACTGGCCGCGCTGCCGGGGCCGATCCAGCTCTATGTCGGGCGGGTGGCGGCGGAAAAGAACCTGCCGGCCTTCCTTGATACCGCCGTGCCGGGGCTCAAGGTGGTGGTGGGCGACGGTCCCGATCTCGCCGCCCTCAAGGCGCACTATCCCGAAGTCCGTTTCCTCGGCGCGCTGAGCGGGGAGCGATTGGCCCGTGCCTATTGCTCGGCCGATGTCTTCGTCTTCCCCAGCCGCACCGATACCTTCGGTCTTGTCTTGATCGAAGCACTGGCCTGCGGGCTGCCGGTTGCCGCCTATCCGGTAGCGGGGCCGCTCGATATCGTCGGGGCGCACGGACGCGGACCGGACGACACCCTGCCCGCCACCATCGGCGCGCTCGACGCGGATCTGGACACCGCGATCCGCAAGGCGTTGCGGCTCGATCCGCTGGCGGCGGCGGTGATCGGGGCCAGCTATTCCTGGGACCGCGCCACCGATCAGTTCCTCACCGCGATCGGTCAGGCGGCCAGCGCTGAAGCAACGCGCCCCCCGCCCCTGCGAGCGGCGGTTCCGGCCTGACGCGATCGGCACGCGGCAGCAGCCCGCGCGCGGCCGCGTTCGCGCCGCCAACGAACGTCCTTGACGAATTCCTTACGGGTTTGATCGGCCCGCTACGTCTTCGGTGCACGGATCGCGTGACCCGGCACCGGGCCGATCCGTATGCCCGTTGACCACTCGTTCAAGGAACCACCATGTTGCATCGCAATCGCGGCACGATCGGCATCATCACGCTGGGAACCCTGCTGGCCCTTTCCGCCCGGCCGGCGCTGGCGGACACCACGATCACGACCGCCACCACGAGCCCGCTTTCGACCGCGACAGCCGGCAACGTCACGGTGGCCAGCGGCGGCAGCATTACCGTCAGCGGCGGTCCCGCCGTGCGGATCGACAGCAACAGCAATGTCACCAACGGCGGCACAATCGATGCCGGCAATCCCAACGGGGCGATCGGGATTCAGCTCGATGCAGGCCGGACTTCGACCATCAGCAACACCGGCACGATCCGGGTGATCGAGACGTTCTCGGTTGCCGACGCCGACAACAACGGCGTCGCTGATGGCCCGATCGCCCAGGCCAGCGGGCGCTTTGGGATCTATGTCGCTCCGGGCGCCTCTGCTGCCGGCTCGATCGCCAACACCGGCACGATCCAGGTCGACGGGCTCAATTCGGCCGGTATCTTCGTCGACAACGCCTTCAACGGCTCGATCAGCAGCACCGGCCCGGTGACCGTGACTGGCGACAACAGCTATGGCATCCGCACCCGCGATGTCACCGGCAGCATCACCGTTGGCGGGCAGGTCAGCGTCGTGGGCGAAGGCGCGATCGGGCTCGCCGTCGACGGCAATGTCGGCGGCAAGATCGCGCTCAGGGGCACGATCACTCAGGCGACAAATTTCAGGACCGACGATGGCCGCACCGTGAACCTGTCGCGCGCCGACCTGACGGTGGGCGCGCCTGCGGTTTCGATCGCGGGCAATGTTGCGGGCGGTATCCATGTCGAATCCACCGGTGCGATCCAGTCCTTCGGCAATGGCGCCGCGCTGCGGATCGGCGGAGCGGGCAACACCACGATCGGCCCGATTGTGGGCAACACGGCCGGGCGGGCCGTCCTGATCGAAGGAACGCTGACCGCAACCTCGCCATTTTCCGCGACATCGGCCAGCGCCCTGGTGCTGGGCGGACAGGGCGGCACCGTGACGCTTGGCGGCGGGCTGGCGATCGGCGGACAGGTGAAGGCATCGACGCTGGACGGCAGCGCCACCGCAGTCCTGATCAACACTGGCGTGACCACGCCGGTGCTCTACAATTCCGGCACGATCGGAGCCTTCGTCAACAGCGCCGGGGCCGGATCGGCCTATGGCATTCGCGATCTTTCGGGAAACCTGACCGTGGTGGAGAACACCAAGGTCATCCAGGTCCAGCCTGCGGGCGGCGACGTCGGCCGGGCGATTGACCTGTCGGCCAACACCACCGGCGTCACTATCCGCCAGTTCCTCAACGCCGCCGATGCGGCCGCCAGGGCCGCGAAGGAGGCGACCCTCCCCCCCGGCCAGCGCGATACCACCGTCTATGCCTCGATCATCGGCGATATCGTCACCGGATCGGGCAACGATCTGCTGAGCGCCAACACCGGCCGGATCACGGGCGCAACCTATTTCAACGATGGCAACGATCGCCTCGAACTGGCGGGCGATGCGGCTTATCGGGGACGGGTGTTCTTCGGCAACGGCACGGCGACGATGTCGCTCGCAGGCTTTGCCACCTTCAGCGGCAATGTCGACTTCGCCGGACAGGCTGCGACACTGACTCTGGGCGGCACATCCAACTTCGCCGGCACGCTCAGCGGCAGTTCGAACCTGGCGGTGACGGTCAACGGCGGTGTCTTCGGTGCCGAAGGCTTTGCAACGCTCAACATGGCCTCGCTCAACGTCGCCAGCGGCGGCGCCCTCAATGTCAACATCGATGGACGGACCGGCTCCTATTCGAAGTTCGCGGTGTCGGGCAATGCCACCTTCGCCACCGGATCGCATGTGACGGTAAGCCTGGCCTCGCTCGAAAATGCGGTAGGCACCTATTCGTTCCTGAACGCCGGTACGCTTGTCGGGACACCGCAGCTCGATCCGCAGGCGGGAATGCTCCCCTACATCTTTGCCGGTTCGCTGGCGGCAGCGGGCAACACCCTGCAGCTTCAGATCCGCCGCAAGACGGTGGCCGAGTTGGGGGTGACCGCCTCATCGGCTTCGGCGCTGGATGCGATCGTCGCTGCAGCGCCCCAGGACGCCAGCGTATCGGCGGCTATCCTGCGGCTGGGTACTGGCAGTGCGCTTCAGAACTACCTCAACCAGGCCGTTCCCGATCATGCCGGCGGGGTGTTTTATTCCGCCGTTCAGGGATCGCGGCTGGCCAGCCGCCATGCGGCCGGTGACGCGTCGTTCTTTGCCGAAACCGATACCGGGTTCTGGCTTGAGCCGCTCTATTGGCAGAACTCCAAGGATGCTGGAGAGACGACCGCCTTCCGTTCGCGCGGCTGGGGGATGTCCGCCGGCTATGAACGCAAGACATCGTTCGGCATGATCGGGCTGTCCTACGCCTATCTCGATGGCAAGCTTCGCAACAACGGCGGGACCGGCACCATCGCCACGCGTCAGCACGAGATCGGCCTGCACTGGCGCATGGAAAGCGGGGCGTTCCACGCCTACTCAAGGGGCAGCGCCGCTCAGGTCCGGATGGTCGGTCAGCGGACCCTGCAAGCCAACGACGGCGTTGCGGATTTCGCCCGCGTCTCCAATGCCAAGTGGACCGGCTGGCTGTTCTCCGGCGCGGCCGGGGCATCGTACCAGGTCAAGATCGGGGATCACATCGTGGTCAAGCCGGTCGCAGCGATCGACTTCTACCGGTTCAGCGAAGGCGCCTACACCGAAGCGGGCGGGACCAAGGCCACCGACTATGCGGTCCGCAAGCGGACCTCGGAAAACGGCACCCTGGCCAGTACGCTGATGCTGTCCTACCGCACGAGCCCCTGGGATTCGGACGGACGTCCGCTGACGTTCGAGCTGGAAGGCGGGCGCCGGACCCATCTGTGGGGTCAGCTTGGCGCGACCAGCGCTTCGCTGAACGGCGGCACGGTCTTCTCGATGGCGCCCGAGCCGATCGGCAACAACTGGCTGGGCGAAGCCCGCGTGCTGCTTGGCGGCTGGGATCATACCCTGCAGCTGGCCGGACGGATCGAGCAGTCGAACGGGCGGACCGCCTATTCGGCAAGCCTTTCGCTGAGCGGCAGTTTCTGAGGGAGCGGACAGCGGCCGACCGGCTCCCGGCCGGTCAGCCCTCAGGCTCGTCGAAGGGCGGTTCCAGCGTGATCGGATCGGCCAGCGTGGTGCGATCGAGCATCGCCGCCATTTCGTCGCGCAGCGTCAGCATCAGCCCCCGCAGGCGGCATTCGGTTTCGGGCAGGCAGTTCTGGCAATGCTCGTGCGCGTTACGGCTGGCGCAGGGGACCAGCGCCAGGCTGCCACGGGTCAGGCGGATGATGTCGCCATAGCGCACATCGACCGGGGCCAGCGCCAGCTCGTACCCGCCCTCGCGCCCGCGGTGCGAGATGACCAGCCCTTCGCGGACCATTTCCGACAGGATCACGGTCAGGAACTTGCGCGGAATATTTTGCGCCTCGGCAATCGCGTCCAGCCGCACCGGCCCCTGCCGCCAGGTATCGGCAAGGTGCTGAAGCGCACGGATCGTATAGCGGGTTTTCTGCGAGAGCATGGGAGGCGCCATAACAGCGCCTGACG
>JABFRE010000183.1 GCA_013141325.1 Novosphingobium sp. | reverse complement strand
CCCCGCCGCTCCGCCGCCGCTGGGCGCGGCTGGCGCTGATGCTGTCGGTGCCGCTGCTGCTGATCATCGGCGGCGTGCTCTATTGGCAGAGCCTGCAAGGCCAGGTTTCGACCGACAATGCCTATGTCCATCTCGACAAGGTTTCGGTAAGCGGCGAAGTCGGCGGCAAGATCGTCGAGGTAGCGGTCAAGGAAAACCAGCACGTCAAGGCTGGCGACCTGCTGTTCCGGATCGACCCCGAACCATTCCAGCTGCAGATCGCCCAGGCCGATGCAGCGATGGCCTCCGCCCAGGCCAGCCAGGTGGCGCTGGCCAATGTCAGCGCACTGTCCGGGGCGGAGGTTTCCGCCGCACAGGAAAGCATTGCCTATGCCCGCTCCAACCTGACGCGCCAGCAGGCCCTGTGGAAGCGCGGCTTCACCACCAAGGCCAGCTTCGAGGCCGCGCAGCACACGGTCGCCATGGCGCAGGAGCAGCTGCGTCTGGCCGAGTCAAAAAGCCGTGAGGCGGCCGCCAAGCTGGCCACCGGCACGCAGGTTCCCGGTGTCTTCCCGCAGGTCGCCGCCGCCCGCGCCCAGCGCGCGCTGGCCGAGCTCAACCTGCGCCGCAGCGAGGTGCGGGCCCCAGCCGCTGGCCAGATTGCCCAGGCCGACCGCCTGCAGGCGGGGCAGGAACTGGTCAGCGGCCTGCCGGTGCTGACAATCGTTGCCGATGCGACCGGCTATGTCGAAGCCAACTTCAAGGAAACCGACCTCGCGGAGATGAAAGTGGGCCAGGCGGCCGAAGTGCGCTTCGACGCCTATCCGGGGGTCAAGCTCAAGGGCCATGTCGCCGCGATCGGCGCGGGCACGGGAAGCGAATTTTCGGTACTGCCTGCGCAGAACGCCACCGGAAACTGGGTCAAGGTGACCCAGCGCGTCCCCGTCCGCATCGCGCTGGACGAGCCCAGCCCGCGCCAGCTCATCGCCGGGCTATCGACCAAGGTGAAGGTCTTCACCGCAGACTCCCGGCGCTAGGCCATGGCGACCGCAGCTCCGGGCGCCCGCGCTTCGGCTGCGCCGTTGCCTGCCGAAGCGTCGGCGGGCGACACCGCCTTGCTGCCGGTGGCCAATCCGGTACTGCTGGCGGTCGGGATCATGACCGCCTCGCTGTTGCAGGTGCTCGATTCGACCATCGCCAACGTCGCGATCCCGCACATGCGCTCGTCGCTGGGCGCCACCAGCGACGAGATCAGCTGGGTGCTGACCAGCTATATCGTCGCCTCCGCCGTGGCGATGCCGATCACCGGCTGGCTGGCCGACCGGATCGGATCGCGGCGGCTGTTCATCCTCTCCACCGCCGGATTCATCCTGTCCTCGATGCTGTGCGGGATGGCCCAGAACCTGACACAGATCGTCCTGTTCCGCGCGCTGCAGGGCATCACGGGGGCCTTCATCATGCCGCTGAGCCAGGCAGCGATGATCGACACCAACCGGCCCTCGCGCCAGCCCCAGATGATGGCGATCTGGGGCATGGGCATCATGATAGGGCCGATTCTGGGGCCGATTCTGGGCGGGTGGCTGACCGAAAACTGGAGCTGGCGGGCGGTGTTCTACGTCAACGTGCCACTGGGCGCGCTGTCGCTGTTCCTGATGATTACCCTGCTGCCGTCGCGGCCTGTGGCCCGGCGCAAGTTCGATCTGACCGGCTTCGCCCTGCTGGGGACCGCATTGACCGCGCTGCAGCTGCTGCTGGACCGCGGCAGCCGGATTGACTGGTTCGCCTCGGGCGAGGCGTGGATCTATGCCGTGCTGGCCGCGTCCACGACGTGGATGGCGACGATCCACTTCTTCACCGCCCGCGAACCGCTGTTCAACCGCAGGCTGTTTGCCGATCCGAACTATGTTGTGGCGATGGCCATCTCGATCCAGCTGGGGGTCGTGATGTTCGCAACGATCGCGCTGCTGCCGCCGATGTTGCAACAGCTGTTCGGCTATTCGGTGATCGATACCGGGATGGTGCTGATGCCGCGCGGCGTGGGCACTCTGGTTTCGATGCAGCTGTCGGGCATCCTGATCCGCAAGGGCGTCGATGCACGCTACATGCTGGCGATGGGCTTCTCCATCGCGGCGTTATCGCTGTGGGACATGGCCGGCTGGTCGCTCGCGGTTGACCGGCCGCACATCATCTGGGCCTCGCTGATCCAGGGTCTGGGCATGGGGCTGGTGTTCATCCCGATGAATTCGATGGCCTTTGCGACCCTGCCCCCCGAACTGAGGACCGAAGGGTCGAGCCTACTCAACCTCGCCCGCTCGATCGGCGCCTCGGTCGGCATCGCCGTGGTTACTGCGCTGCTCGCGAGCAACCTGCAGGTCAGTCACGCGGATCTGGCTGCCAACGTCACCTCGTCGATGATCAACGCGGTCGATGTGTCGACCATCGACCGCTTTCAGATGGTCGGTACCACAGTGCTTTCGACCATCGACGGGATCATCAACCAGCAGGCGGCGATGATCGCCTACATCAACGACTTCTGGCTGATGATGTGGCTGACCATCGGCTCGATCCCGCTGGTGCTGCTGATGAAGAAAGCCGACCTGCGCCCGCCTGCGCATGGTGCTACCGCGAAAACTGAGGCGGGGGATCTGCCACATTGAGGGCGGCTCAGGTGCGAATAGACGGTCATGCCGACTTGCCGGACAACGCTACGACAAAGTCTGCCGTTGGGGCGTTTTCAGGCCACTGCGGAACATTGTCCCCGACAACGATCCACGGCTGTTTGCGTTTCGTCCAGATGTGCGCACGAGGAACAAGGTGCTCGGCATCATCGAGCGTCCCGGCCCGCACTACCGCAATGCCGGGGCGAGCAGAATTGGTGTTCCACAGGCGTGTGTGGCAGGTGCCACACAGATGCTGTTTGCTGCGCGCGCCGCTGGAAGTCATGTTCTCGTAGATCGCTGCTACGCCGCTCGTAAGGGCAATTTGACTTTCGGATATCAGCGCCTGCTGGGTGAATGCGCTGCCGCTCCACGTCTGACAAACTTGGCAATGGCAGCAATATACCGGAGGAAGTTCGGCGCTATCGATCCGGTATCGCACCGCTCCGCAGCGACAGCCACCTTCGATTCTCATCGCCCTACCCCTTCTGCAAATGCCGCCGTCCCAGCAGTTCCGCGATCTGGACCGCGTTGAGCGCGGCGCCTTTGCGCAGGTTGTCGGATACGCACCACAGCGACAGGCCGTTCTCGACAGTCGGGTCCTCGCGCACGCGGCTGACATAGGTGGCACCGTCGCCGACGCATTCGACCGGAGTGATATAGCCGCCGTCCTCGCGCTTATCGATCAGCATCACGCCCGGCGCATCGCGCAGCAGGCGCTGGGCCTCGGCGGCGGGAAGCTCGTTTTCGAACTCGATATTGATCGATTCCGAATGGCCGACGAACACCGGCACCCGCACACAGGTGGCGGTGACCTTGATCGAGGCGCCCATGATCTTCTTGGTTTCGACCACCATCTTCCATTCCTCCTTGGTCGAACCGTCGTCCAGGAAGCTGTCGATGTGGGGGATCACGTTGAAGGCGATCTGCTTGGTGAACTTGGCCGGCACCGCCGGATCGCCGACGAAGATGTTGCGGCTCTGCTCGAACAGTTCGTCCATGCCCTGCTTGCCCGCGCCGGAAACCGACTGATAGGTGCTGACCACCACCCGCTTGATCCGCGCAGCATCGTGCAGCGGTTTGAGCGCGACGACCATCTGCGCGGTCGAGCAGTTGGGATTGGCGATGATGTTCCGGGCGGTGTAGCCGGCGATCGCATCGGGGTTCACCTCGGGCACGATCAGCGGCACGTCGGGGTCCATCCGGTAGTACGAGCTGTTGTCGATCACCACGCAGCCCGCCGCCCCGGCCTTGGGGGCATAGGCCTTCGCCACGTCCGACCCTGCGGCGAACAGCGCGATATCCCACCCGGCGAAATCGAAATGCTCGATATTCTTGACCTTGAGCATCCGCCCGGTCTCGCCAAATTCGATCTCGTCCCCGGTGGAGCGCGAAGAGGCGAGCGCGGCGACCTCGTCGCAGGGAAACTCCCGCTCCGCGAGGACGTTGAGCATCTCGCGCCCGACGTTGCCCGTCGCGCCGACGACCACGACCCGGTAACCCATTACAAATCTCCTTTGGCTCCGACCTGCATTCGCTCGACACGAACGGGGCGCGGGCTCCTGGGTGGCCCCTAGCCTGTTACACCCGCCAGCGGAAGCGGCCTGTCAGGCGGTGCGCCAGCAGCACGTCGTCCTCGCGCGCGCCGCCGCCGATGTTGTGCAGCACCAGCGGCACACCCGCCGCCGAGATCCGGTCGCTGACGATCCCGGTGTGCGGCAGCCGGTCCGCAATCAGCATGGTGAACAGATCGCCCGGCTGCCACTGATCCGCGCGCAGCGGCAGCGGCAAGCGCGCGCCGGAGCGGCTCCAGAAGGTTTCCAGATTGGGCACCCTGCGGTGGTCGATGTTGGCATCGGGCCGGGCAAGGCCCCAGCGCCGCGGATAGGCCCCGAAATGCGCTGCCATGTCGGCGTGGACATCGCTTTGGAGGTCGATCCCGAAGGCATCGCGGTAGGCCCGGATCACCACATCGGTGCAGACTCCCTTGGCGCGAGGCACATCGCCGCCGGGGTAGGCCAGCCGGGTATAGCCGGGATCATAGGCCAGGGTAACGCCAATCTGCTGGCGCGCCGCCGCGATCAGCCGCCGGGCCGGCGCACTGGACGGGCGGACCGCCCCTGCGGGCGCCCCGCACCCGGCCAGGCTCCACGCCGCGATCCCGCCGAGCACGGCGCGGCGGGCAATCAGACCTGAGGACGATGG
>JABFRE010000259.1 GCA_013141325.1 Novosphingobium sp. | reverse complement strand
TCCAGCCCGGCCTTGCGCAGCCCGAACAGGTTGCGGTTGGACAGCACCGCGCCCTTGGGATTGCCGGTGGTGCCCGAGGTGTAGAGTTGCAGCACGGCCTCATCCGGGCCGGACGGTTCGAAGGGCGTCAACTCGGAATCGCGGATCAGCGCCCGGGCTTCGTCGGCGGTGAAGCAGCGCAGCAGGCCGGGACGCTGGCCCAGCGTTGCCGCGCAGGCTTCAAACCCGTCGCCCAGAAACAGCAGCTTCGCCTCGGCATTGTCGAGGATGAAAGCGGCTTCGGGCTCGGCCAGGCGCCAGCCGATCGGGACCATGACGATCCCGGCGCGCGCGGCACCGAAGAACAGGGCGAAATAGGTCGCACTGTTCTTGCCCAGCCAGGCGATCCGCTCGCCCTTTTTGATGCCGAGAGTGAGCAAACCAGATGCCACCCGCGCGGTGGCGCCTTCCAGCTCGCGGAAGGTGAAGTTCAGGTCATCGCCTTCCAGCGCGACCCGGTCAGGCCGGTCCCTGGCCCAATAGCGGAGAAAATCGTCGAACGTGAACAAGTCCCGCGTCAGTTGGGCCTTGGCCAGCAATCGGTCATAGGTCGCCTGGTCCATGCTGCTCTCCCTGCGCGCATGTTAACCGTGCGATTAAGGAGTGCAAGCGCCGAACCGCCTATTCCGTAGCGCCCGCCATCAGACTGGCGTTGCCGCCGGCCGCCGTGGTGTCGATGCAGGTTACCCGCTCGGTGGCAAAGCGCGCCAGATAGTGCGGACCGCCGGCCTTGGGTCCGGTGCCGGACAGTCCTTCGCCGCCGAACGGCTGGCTGCCGACCACCGCGCCGATCTGGTTGCGGTTGACATAGACGTTGCCGACGCGGGCCGTGCCCTCGACCAGGCGGCGCGTCGCATCGATCCGGCTGTGCAGGCCCAGCGTCAGGCCAAACCCGGTGGCGTTGATCGCGGCGATGACCTGTTCCAGCTCGTCGGCCTTGAAGCGCGCGACGTGCAGCACGGGTCCGAAGTTCTCGTTCGCGAGTTCAGCGATCGAGCCGATTTCGATGATCGTGGGGGCCACGAACGTCCCTGCCTTGCAGCCCGCCGGCAGATCGCGCTGCCACACGGTGTGGCCCTTGCGCTTCATTGCCGCGACATGCGTGTCGAGCTTGGCCTTGGCCTCGGCATCGATCACCGGGCCGACGTCGGTAGCCAGATCGGCCGGATCGCCGATCACCAGCGCTTCGAAGGCGCCGCGGATCATCTCCAGCATGCTGTCCGCGACATCGTCCTGCAGGTAGAGCACGCGCAGGGCCGAGCAGCGCTGCCCCGCACTCTGGAAGGCGCTGGCGATCACGTCGCGGGTCACCTGTTCGGGCAGGGCGCTGCTGTCGACGATCATCGCGTTCTGCCCGCCGGTTTCGGCGACCAGCGTGGCCAGCGGCCCGTCGCGGGCGGCGAGCGCGCGGTTGATCGCCCTGGCGGTTTCGGTCGATCCGGTAAATGCGACCCCGGCAACGCGCGGATCGGCGGTGAGCATGGCGCCGACCCTGCCGTCACCCGGAACGAGCTGCACCACGTCCACCGGCACGCCCGCCTGGTGGAACAGGTCGATTGCATATCCAGCGATCAGCGGCGTCTGTTCGGCCGGTTTCGCCAGCACCGTATTTCCTGCCGCCAGCGGGCCTGCGACCAGGCCGGTGAAGATCGCCAGCGGGAAGTTCCAAGGGCTGATCGCGACGAACACCCCGCGTCCGTGAAGCGTGAGCCGGTTGCTCTCACCCGTCGGGCCGGGCAGGGCCTCGCCCTCGAGGGTGAACAGGCGGCGCGCTTCGGCGCCGTAGTAGCGCAGGAAGTCGACCGCCTCGCGCAGTTCGAGCACCGCATCGCCCAGGCCTTTGCCCGCCTCGCGCTGGCAGACCGAGAGGAACGCGTCGCGGTTCGCCTCGTAGAGGTCGGCAACGCGGTCGAGCAGATCGGCGCGCGCGGCGCCGCCCAGGGCATCCCAGCCCGGCTGGGCGGCAACGGCGGCGCCCAGTGCCGCCGCGACGTCGGCGGCGGTGGCATCGTGGCAGGTCCCGATCAGCGCGCCGCTCTGTGGCGAGCGGACCGCGCGGGTTGCGCCTGCCGCAGTCTGCGCTCTGGTAGTGGGCTCGGCCACCCAGCTGTCAACCTTCGCCAGTTCGCCCAGCACTGCCTGCAACGGCTGGCGCACCACCGGATCGGCCAGATCGACCCCGGCACTGTTTACCCGCCCGGCGAACAGATCTGTTGGCAGCGGGATCGCCGGGTTGCGGCGCGGCGCCAGCGCGGCCAGCTGCGCGACCGGATCGCCCACCAGCTCGGCCACCGGAACGTCGGCATCGGCCATCCGGTTGACGAAGCTGGAGTTGGCTCCGTTTTCCAGCAGGCGGCGGACGAGGTAGGCCAGCAGCTCCTTGTGCCCGCCGACAGGGGCGTAGATCCGCACCGGAGTGCGCGCGTCACCCTGCTCGGCCTCCAGCCGGGCCAGCTCGGCATAGACATCCTCGCCCATCCCGTGGAGCCGCTGGAACTCGAACGCCGCATCCCCCGCCAGCGCCTTTATCGCCCCCACCGTATAGGCGTTGTGGGTGGCGAAGGCGGGATAGATCGCGTCGGACGCGGCCAGCAGCCGGGCGGCGCAGGCCAGGTACGAAACGTCGGTCGCCACCTTGCGGGTGAACACCGGATAGTCGCTGTGCCCGCCGACCTGACCCAGCTTGATCTCGCTGTCCCAATAGGCGCCCTTGACCAGCCGGACCATGATCCGCCGGCCATGACTGCGGCCCAGCGCCGCCACCCAATCGACGAGCGGCACCGCCCGCTTGGAGTACGCCTGCAGGGCCAGCCCGAAACCCTGCCAGCCGCCCGCGAACAGCTCCTCATCGGCCACCAGCGCCTCGATGATGTCCAGCGACAGCTCCAGCCGCTCGGCCTCTTCGGCGTCGATGGTGAAATGCACATCGGCATCCCGCGCCTTGACCGCCAGCTCCTTCAGCATCGGCACCAGCGCCGCCGTAGCGGCCGCGGCATGGAGGAAGTCGTAGCGCGGATAGAGCGCCGACAGCTTGACCGAGATGCCCGGCGAGCGGACGATCCCGCCGCCCGCCTCCTGCGCAATCCGGTCCAGCGCAGCGGCGTAGGACTGGCGGTACCGCTCGGCATCGGCAAAGGTCATCGCCGCTTCGCCCAGCATGTCGAAACTGTGGGTCAGCCCGTCCTTGCGCTCGGGCGCGGCGCGCTCCAGCGCCTCGTCGATGGTCCGACCGAACACGAACTGGCCGCCCAGGATCTTCATCGCCTGCAAGGTCGCCTGGCGGATCACCGGCTCGCCCAGCCGGCCGACCGCCCGCTTGAGCGATCCGCCAAGGCCTGCGCCGTCCTCCCGCCGCTGTTCCAGCACCCGGCCGGTCAGCATCAGCGAAAAGGTAGCGGCGTTAACGAAGGTGCTGTCGCTGTCCCCGATCCGGCCCGACCAGTCGATTCCGGTCAGCTTGTCGTGAATCAGCGCATCGGCGGTGGCCGCATCGGGCACCCGCAGCAGCGCCTCGGCCAGGCACATCAGGGCAATGCCTTCGTCAGTGCCCAGCCCATAGGTCTGGAGGAACGCGTCCAGCCCGCTGGCCTTGCGCCCGCGCGCGCCTTCGACCAGCCGCGCGGCAATGGCACTGGCCCCGGCGTGGACCGCGCGGGCGGGGGCGGCCTGAAGCAGGCGCTCGGCCAGACAGGCCTCCTCGTCCATCCGGTAGGCCTGGCGCAGGGCGGAACGGTCAAGCGGGGCGGGCACAGAAAGCTCCATCGCAAGGGGGCACGAAGCCGCCGCCTAGCACTGGTTGCAAGGGAAACCAATCGCCGGTTCAGACCCGGCGCGCGGCAGCGGAAGTTCACGAAGTTCACAGGGTTGCGCCAGAAAAGGAAAATCCTGCCCGCCCCGCACAGGGCGCACCGGCAGGCCACACGAAATCGCGGTGCGGCGGCAAGAGAATCGACGGTGTCAGGGAGCGGTCGGACGGTGCCAGATCGGCGGCGTGCAGGAAAGCGGGGGCAACGAACCGCTCGCCGTCATCACCGGCAAACCTGAGGCACGCCGCGTCTCATTGCGGCGCGCGGGCCAAGGCATCGTGGGTAAAGACGAAACTGTGCGCCGCTTCGGGCTTGTGGCAGGCAAGGCAGATCGCCTGGTTGCGGGTCTGGAGCGCGCGGTTGGCGTCAAACTGGGCATAGTGCCAATTGCCATTGCGCAGCACTTCGGGGATTGCATCGCCCCACCCCGCCGATGACGCGCTGACGGCGTAGAACTGCGCCGCACCCGGCACCAGTTGCCCGTCGGCCCCGCGGACCAGCGCGCCCGCGGCATCGCGCGCCGCCGCGCTGGTTTCCACCACGATCATCGACCCGTCCGGCAGGGCAGTGCCGACGCGCGCGGCCTTCACGGCCAGGGCATTGGCATAGCGCCGGGTGACCGTTCCGCGATCCGCATCGTCTTCGCGGGTATAGACGCTGAACCCGCCGGGAAACGACGCGGGGATCGCGATGGCAGGGGTGAGGGCCTGCGCACCGCGCGCCGCATCGTCGGCGGTCCCTTGGCGCGGCAGGCGGCCGAAAAATCCGGCTAGCCCGGCGATGTCTTCATCGGACAGCTGGCTGGCAATCGCGTTCATCACTGCGCTCTTGCGATCCCCTGATCGGAACGCCTGCAACTGCGCCGCCAGATAGCCATCGCGCTGCCCCGCCAGATGCGGTGCGAGCGCAAGCACGCTGATCCCATCGGCCCCGTGGCAGGACTGGCACGCGGTGAGCTGCGGCAAGGCATCGCTTTCCGCCGCGCGCGCGGTCGCGACACCGGCCGCCGCCGCCACAAACAGACTGCCTACCGCCACCGCCGCACCAGCCAAAGCCAAGCC
>JABFRE010000257.1 GCA_013141325.1 Novosphingobium sp. | reverse complement strand
TGAAGGGCGCGGACAAGGCCAACGTGGTTGCGGTGCGGCTGTTCGATGATTTCCGGGGTCAGGGTGTGCCCGAGGGGCAAAAATCGCTGGCTGTCGAAGTGACGCTGCAACCGGGCGAGAAAAGCTATGACGAGGCCGAACTGAAGGCGATTGCCGAACGGATCACCACGGCAGCTGCCAAGCTGGGCGCAGTGCTGCGGGGGTAATTGCCCCTCCCAACTCCGGCCAGGCGGCAAGCTGCCAAGCCTGCGATCGCTCCCCCCTAAAGGGGAGAGGGTTGGGAGAGGGGGCGGCGATTACCCGCACTGCCCCCGGTGCAGCAGCTTGTGATCGGCCAGCACCAGCGCCATCATGGCTTCCACCACCGGCACGCCGCGAATGCCCACACACGGGTCATGCCGCCCTTTGGTGCGGATTTCGGCAGCTTGGCCGTCACGGTCGATCGTCTCGACCGGGGTCAGGATCGAGCTGGTCGGCTTGAAAGCCACGCGCACCACCACCGGTTGGCCGGTGCTGATCCCGCCCGCGATCCCGCCGGCGTGGTTGGCGGTGAACACGGGAGCGTCATTGCCGGGGCGCATCGGATCGGCGTTGCCCTCCCCCGTCAGCCGCGCGGCGGCGAAGCCATCGCCGATCTCCACGCCCTTGACCGCGTTTATCCCCATCATCGCCGCCGCCAGATCGGCATCGAGCTTGCCATAGATCGGCGCGCCCCAGCCGGCGGGAACACCGCTCGCCACGCATTCGGCCACCGCGCCGACCGAAGACCCAGCAAGGCGCGCCGCATCGACGATCTTCTCCCAGCGCTGTGCCGCCTTGGCATCGGGGCAGAAGAACGGGTTGCGGCCAATCTCTGCGGCATCGAAATGGGCCGGGTCGATCACATCGCCGCCGATTTCGGCAACATAGCCAAGGATCGCCACCTCGGGGATCACCAGCCGCGCCACGGCCCCCGCCGCGACCCGGGCGGCGGTTTCGCGGGCGCTGGAACGCCCCCCGCCGCGGTAGTCGCGAAAGCCGTACTTGGCGTCATAGGCATAATCGGCATGGCCGGGACGATAGGCCTTGGCGACGTCCGAATAGTCCTTGCTGCGCTGATCGACGTTGGCGATCAGCAGGCTGATCGGTGTGCCGGTTGTGCGCCCTTCAAACACGCCTGAGAGTAATTGAACCGCGTCTGGCTCCTGCCGCTGGGTCGTGAATTTCGACTGGCCGGGACGCCGCGCATCAAGGAATGGCTGGATCGCCTCGGCACTCAGCTCCAGCCCCGGCGGGCACCCGTCCACCACCGCGCCCAGCGCCGGCCCGTGGCTTTCGCCCCAGGTGGTGAAACGCAGCAGACGGCCAAAGGTGTTGACGCTCATGGCTTAGGCTTTGGCGGCAGATTGCGCCGCTGTCCATATCCGGTTTAGGAAGCGATCATGTTCGTGGTCGTCTTCCGCAACCGCAAGCGCGCCGCCATCGACGCTGCCGCCTATTCCGCCGATGCCGCGCGGATGGAGGAGCTGGCTCGCGCCCAGCCGGGCTTCGTCTCGTTCAAGAGCTACGCCGCCGATGACGGCGAGGTCATCGCTCTGTCCGAATGGGCCGATGCGGACGCGGCGCGCGCATGGGGCAGCCATCCGGATCACGCCCGGGTCCAGGCGCGCGGACGAGCCGAATACTACCAGGACTATACGCTCTACACCTGCGAGAATCCGCGCACCCACAGCTTCGAACGGCCGGGTGCATGAGCGTTACCCTTTACGGCATCCCCAATTGCGACACGGTCAAGAAGGCCCGCGCCTGGCTTGAAGCGCGCGGAATCGCCTATGCCTTTCACGATTACAAGAAGGCCGGAGCCGATCCGGTCCGGCTGGCCGGGTGGATTGAAAAAGCCGGCTGGGAAACGGTGCTCAACCGCACCGGAACCACCTTTCGCAAGCTGCCCGAGGCCGACCGCGCAAATCTCGATGCGGCCAAGGCGGTCGCCCTGATGACCGCCCATCCCAGCTGCATCAAGCGGCCGGTTGTCGAACACCCTGGCGGCCTGCTGGTCGGATTCGACGCCGCAAGGTGGGCGGAGGCGCTGGCATGACGCTAAGTCCGGACACCCTGTGGGCGCTCGAATGGGTGGCGGCCGCGCTGGGCGTGGTCAACATCGCGCTGCTGATCTTCCGTTCGCAATGGAACTTCGCTTTTGCGATCGGTTCGGTCGCGCTCTATGTTTTCATCTTCTTCGAAAAGCGGCTCTACGCCGAATCCGGGCTGCAGGTGTTCTTCATCCTGGCCAACGTGTGGGGCTGGATGATGTGGCACCGCGTCGCGCAAGATCACGCCGACAGCCAGGTACCGGTCCGCTGGCTCGACTGGACGAGCCGTCTGGTCTGGCTGATGGGGACGGCGGCGATCAGCCTCAACCTGGGCTGGGTGATGCAGCGCTATACCAATGCCGCCATGCCCTTTGCCGACAGTGCCATCGCCGGGGCCAGCGTCGCGGCGCAGATCCTGCTCGGCTATCGCCGGATCGAGAACTGGGTGATCTGGATCGCGGTCGATGTCGCAGCGGTGCTGCTCTACATCAACCGCGGGCTTTACCCCACCGCCGGGCTCTATGGCGGGATGCTGGTGATGAGCCTGTTCGGCCTGAAGGAATGGGTCGAAGTCGGACGGCGGGCCCGCCGCGCGTGATCACGGTCTGCTTCCACGGCGCGGAGAGCACCGGCAAATCGGTGCTGGCCGGGCAGCTGAGCCGTGAGCTGGGATGCCCGTGGGTGCCCGAATACGGCCGCACCTATTGCGAGGAACACGGCACCGACCTGGCCATGGACGATCTGCTGGGCATTGCCGAAGGCCAGCAGGCGGCGGTCAGGATGGCCATGGCCAGACGGCCGTCCCTGCTGATCCTCGACACCGACCAGTTGATGACCGCCGCTTGGGCGGAAATGCTGTTCGACGCGGCGCCCGAACAACTGCTGAATTATCCCCGTGCGGACCTGTACCTGCTGTTCGAACCCGACGTTCCGTGGGTGGCCGACGGCACCCGGTTCTTCGGAACGGCGCAGGAGCGCACCCGGTTTGCGGCGATCGCTGAGGCCATGCTGGTTCGCGCGAGGGTGCCGTTTGGCCGAATTTCCGGAAACTGGGACGCACGGTTGGCCAGCGTGCAGGCGGCAATCGGCGCGCTGACCGCCCAGGCCTAGCTGGCCGGGCTTCGCCTTTTCTTCACACCTTGGGGGCTGTTTGCCCCCACCGGGCAGACTTGGCGCTTGCCCCGCAGCTGCGATGTCGAACATAGAGGGGGCGCAAAGAGGTCGCACAATGCCAGCCGTGAATTCAGAACCCTTGATTGCGGGTCCCCGCCTATGAGCCTGTCCCTCCCCTTGGCAGCGGCGCTGGCGGTAGCCACGCCGCAGGCCGGGTCGCCGGAACTATCGACGCCGACACCGGCCGAACCCGCCGTATCCGGATCTGCGACTCCGGCAGTTCCTCCGCTTGGCCCGGCGGCCGACGATGCCGCCGCTGCACCGCCGCCCGCGGCGCCCGCCCCTGTGCCCTCCGCCGTGCCCTCCGCCGTGCCAGGCGAAATCGTCGTTACCGCGCGCGGCAAGCCGCCGCCGGGCGATCCCCTGCAGGCGGTCAATGTCGAGGCGTTCAAGGTGCTGCAATCGGTTGACGCCGCGCTGGTGGCGCCGATTGCCAAGGGTTACGATTCCGCCGTGCCCAAGCCGGTGAAAAGCGGGCTGCACAATTTCCTGCAGAACCTGACCGAACCCATCGTGTTCATTAACTACCTGCTCCAGCTCAAACCGGGCAAGGCGGCGGAAACGCTGGCGCGCTTTACCATCAACAGCACGCTGGGTTTCGGCGGCCTGATCGACGTGGCCAAGACCAAGACGATCAACCTGCCCTACCGGGTCAACGGCTTTGCCTACACGATGGGCTATTACGGCATCAAACCGGGCCCATTCCTGTTCCTGCCGCTGCTGGGGCCGACAACCGCGCGCGACGTGATCGGGCGGGTACTCGATCTGTCGGTGCTGCCGGTGGGGGTGGGCTCGCCGTTCAACCGGCCCGCCTATTCGCTGGGCAGCGGCGCGCTCAAAGCCATCGACGAGCGGCTGGAACGTGACGACATGCTGACCACGATCCAGGAGGATTGCCCCGATCCCTATGCCGCCGAACGGACCTGGTATCTGGAAAAGCGGCAGGCGGTGATCGAAGCGCTGCATGGCCGCTCGGTCGATCTGACGGCCAAGTTGCCGCAATGTCTGGTCGATGGCATGAAGGCCAGGGCAGACGCGCGGACCAAACCCGCCTTACCGCCGCTTGCGCCCGCCCTGCCGAGCGAACCGCCTGCGGCCTCCGATCAGCCCGCCGTCGCACCCACGATGTAGTTGAGCGCGAGATCGCCGGACAGGTGCAGGCCTTTGGCCGGCGACCATGCGATTCCGCGCGGCTCGCCCATCGTCAGGCCGGCGGCGTCCAGCAGATCGCGCAGCTCCTCGGGAGTGACGAAATCGTCCCAATGATGCGTTCCGCGCGGGATCATGCCCAGCCGCTCTGCACCCTCGACCAGCAGCATCTTTGAAGCGGCGGTGCGGTTGGGGGTTGAAAGGATCATCAGCCCGCCCGGCGCAAGGCAGGCTGCCAGCGCGGCGACGAACGCCGGCTTGTCGGCGACGTGCTCGATCACCTCCATCGAACAGACCAGATCGAAGCGGCTTAGCCCCAGCGTCCCGATTTCGCCATGGCGATAGTCGATGATCAGCCCGGCACCGCCGGCATGGGCAGCCGCGGCAGCAACGTTTTCCGCCGCCGCATCGACCCCGGTCACCGCCGCGCCCAGCCGGGCCAGCGGCTCGCACAGCAGCCCGGCACCGCAGCCCACGTCCAGCGCGCGCTTGCCCGCCAGCGGCCGCACACCGCGCGGATCGCCGCCCCAGTGCACGTCAATCG
>JABFRE010000037.1 GCA_013141325.1 Novosphingobium sp. | reverse complement strand
GCCTTAGGCTGCACGCTTTGCCGGGGTCAAGCGAGCGGTGTTCCTTGCAGAGCTGAACGTTTGCCAATAGGGTCTCGGGATGATCCTCTTCACGCTTGTCGCGGCCCAAGCCGCTGACGCCAATCAAATCCTTCAGCCGGCCTCGCCGCCCGTACCGGTGATTGCGCCGCCTGCGCCGCCCGCGCCGCCGCTAATGCCTGCACCAACCAGCAATCCGCACGCGGCGAGTCCGAAATACAATCCGGGACAATGGGTAACTCAGTACGACTACCCAGCCGCCGCTTTGAGGCAGGGTGAAGAAGGGCAATCGCGCTTTCGGCTTACGATTGATCCGTCCGGCTTGGTCACCGCATGCACGATAACCGAGAGCAGTGGTTCGGCCACATTGGATTCAACGACATGCCTGTTGATCTCGCGCCGTGCACGCTTCTGGCCTGCAACGAACGCAACCGGTGCACCCATTGGAGGAACCTACTCGAGTTCGGTCCGGTGGCAAATTCCCTCCAATCCCTCCCCGCAGCCCGGCAATTCATCAATCCGCTTCACGGTTGAAGTGGATGGGCGGGTCACAGGATGTGTCGCACAAAAAAACGGCTCACCATTGCAAGAATCGGCTATCTGCACCTACTTGAGAAGGGTTGAGCCCTACCGCGACGCCAAGGGTAACCCCATTCGCAAACAGGTAGAGTTGCGCAACTCTGTTACGGTTAGCGATGCTCCAGAACCCTGACCCTGTACCTACTTCCCCAGCATCACCAACGCGGTCGGCGCCGCGCTGCTGCGCGGGTTGACCTTCCAGGTCAGGGCATAGGCGCCGGTGCCCGCCTTGGGCCCTTCATCGGTGTTGTTGGCCAGGATCGTGGCGTTGGTCAGAACCGTGAAGGTGCCGTCCATTTCGGGCAGGTTGAGGTCCTTGCCTTCCTTCTTCGCGCCCATCGCGGCCAGCTGGGCCAGGCCGCCCATGCCCGCTCCGCCGGAGGGCGGGCCGAAGCCGGGGGCGTCAATCCGCACCGACCCGTCGGCGCGGCGGTTCACCGTGACGAAGGCATTGGCCATCGGGAAGCGCTCGATGGTGGGGAAGGCAAAGTCGTGGTCGAGCCGGCCCGCGATGGCGAAATCGACTTCGTAGATGCCGTTGCCCTGATAGATCACGCTTTTCCACCCCGCCTGCTTGCGCAGCCGCTCGGCCATTTCCTCGGCCGCCTTGGGGCTGGTCGGATCGATCCCGCCGAACATCACCTTGGCTTCGTCGGCGTCCTTCTTGGCCTTTTCGGCCGCGTCCTTCTGGTCCTTTTCCCAGTCAGCTTTCTGCGCATCGAGCTCGCCCTGGCTGCAAGGACGCTCGGTATCACCGTCATCCTTGTAGCACGGCGCAGCCTCGAACTTTTCATCGCCCTTGCGGCCCATCGCTGCCAGCTTGGTCAGCCCCAGCATCGAAATCTGCCCGGTGTAGGAAAAGCTGAACCGGCCATCCTTGGATACGTCGAGCACGGACACGAACTTGCCCGGCGAAAGCAGGCAGGCGCTCAGCAGCAGGCTGAACGCGGCGACAAGGCCGGCGGCGGAAAGGCGGCGCAAAGGAAGGGTCATGGCGGACAACTCCGTTAGGATCAGGTGCGGGTGGCGATGGCGTAGAGCGCGATCGCGGCGGCATTGGAAACGTTGAGGCTTTCGATAGCGTTACTGATCGGCAGGCGGGCCAGCGCATCGCAGTGCTGGGTTACGTTGTGGCGCATCCCTTCGCCCTCGGCGCCCAGCACCAGCGCCACCGGCCCAGCGGGCAGCGCCTCGGCCAGGGTCGCCGTGCCTTCGCCGGCCAGACCGATCCGCCAGTATCCGGCCTCGGCCACTTCCTCCAGCGCGCGCGACAGGTTGACGACCCGCACCCAGGGAACCTTTTCCAGCGCGCCCGAGGCGCTTTTGGCCACCGTGCCCGATTCGGGCGGAGCGTGCCGGTCCTGCGTGACGATCGCACAGGCATTGAACGCGGCCGCCGAGCGCAGGATCGCCCCGACGTTGTGCGGATCGGTCACCTGATCGAGCAGCACCAGCGGGCGCGCCGGATCGGCATCGAGCACGTCTTCGAGGAAGACATCCTCCAGCGCGTCGCACTCCAGCACCAGCCCCTGGTGCGGCGCATCGCGCGCGACCAGCCGGGCGAGATCGGCGGGGGAGGCGTATTCGAGCGGGAAATTGGCAGGAAGGTCACCGTCGAGCGAGGCAATCCCCTCGCGCGTTGCCCACAGCTTGCGGTGACGGCGTTCGGGGTTGAGCAGCGCGGCCTCCACCGCGTGACGCCCCCACAGCCGCACCGCGCCGGTGCTGGCCCGGCCCGATCCGCGTCCGCCCTGCATCCGTCCGGCCCGTCCGCGCATCGCGCGCTTGCCTTCGCCCTGGCGGCTCATCGCTGTGTTCCCTGTTCCATGCCCGCTCCCTGCCAGCCGCATGCCGGGCAGGCAAGACGTCTTGGGCCAGAGCCGGAAGGGATGTCGGAAGGGATGGTGGTGGACAGGGGTGGATTCGAACCACCGTACGCTCTCGCGGGCAGATTTACAGTCTGCTGCCATTAACCACTCGGCCACCTGTCCACACCAGCTAGCCGGCGTCGGGTCGCCCCGAAATCGTTGCCCACCAAGGGGCTTCCGGCCGAGGAAGCGCGCCAATGCCGAACTGCGTTCGCACTGTCAATGGCCGAGTGGCTTGCCCGCCTCGGTGGAGGGCGATAGGACGGCCTCCATGAGCGCCACAACTCCCGTCATTTCCGCCACCGGCCTTTACACCCCGCCGGAATCGATCAGCAACGCCGAACTGGTCACCAGCTTCAACACCTATGTCGAACGCTTCAACGCCGCCTACGCGGCGGAGATTGCGGCAGGCACGGTTGCGGAGCTTCAGCCCAGCTCGGTCGAATTCATCGAAAAGGCCAGCGGGATCAAGGCGCGCCACGTGATCAGCAAGGCGCCGATCCTCGATCCCGAGATCATGGCCCCGCGCTGGGCCGAGCGGCCGAACGAGGAGATTTCGGTGCTGGCCGAAATCGGGGTCAAGGCCGCCGAAGACGCGCTGGCCCGCGCCGGGCGGGCGGCGGCGGATGTCGATGCGGTGCTCTGCGCGGCGTCGAACATGCAGCGCGCCTATCCGGCGATGGCGATAGAGATCCAGCAGGAATTGGGGATCGAGGGGTTCGGGTTCGACATGAATGTCGCCTGCTCCTCGGCGACGTTCGGGATCCAGACGGCGGCCGACTATGTCCGCGCCGGCCATGCCCGTTCGGTGCTGGTGGTAAGCCCGGAAGTCTGCTCGGGCCACCTCAACTGGCGCGACAGGGACAGCCACTTCATCTTCGGGGATGTGGCGACGGCCGTGCTCGTCGAAGCCGAAGATCTGGCGCCGCGCCCGCATTGGGAGATTGTCGGGACCAGGCTCAAGACGGTGTTCTCCAACAATATCCGCAACAACTTCGGCTTCCTCAATCGCGCCACCCCGGACACGGCGGGGGCGGCGGACAAGCTGTTCGTCCAGGAAGGGCGCAAGGTCTTCAAGGAAGTGGTGCCGATGGTCGCGACGATGATCGTCGAGGAGGCGCAGCGGCTGGGGCTTGAACCGGCGGCGCTGCGGCGGCTGTGGCTGCACCAGGCCAACCAGGGCATGAACCGGCTGATTTCGCAGCGGGTGCTGGGGCACGAGGCGAGCGAGGACGAGAGCCCGACCGTGCTGGATACCTATGGCAACACCTCCAGCGCGGGGTCGATCATCGCCTTCCACCTGAACAGCGCCGATCTGGCACCCGGCGATACCGGGCTGATCTGCTCGTTCGGGGCGGGCTATTCGGCGGGAACGGTGTTCGTGCGCAAGGTGGGGTGAACCCGGCCAACGGCGACCGACGCGTCCCACCAGGCGATGAAGCGGCCGCTCAGCCACCATAGCAGGCCGACGACGACAACCGATACCAGTCCATCGACCGCGTAATGATAGGCGAGATGGACCGAGGCGACCCAGATCACCGCGAAGAAGCCGAAGAAGAACCGGCCCAACCGCTTTGATACCGCGCGGATCGCCAGGTAGAACAGAAAGGCGATCGCGATATGCATCGACGGCATCGCGCTGATCCCGCTGCCCAGCCCATTCGCCTGCTCGTGGAACTTGGCGAGCAGCATGTCCTGCACGGGCAGGGTCATCACCGGGATTTGCGCGTCGGCGGCGCGCAGATAGGCCATCTGATCGGCGAAATGGGCGTTGCCAGCCAGCGGCTCCAGAAAGCAGGGGCCGTAGGATGCCAGCAGGGTCGCCATCACCCCGCCGATCAATGACCATGACAGGGTAAAGCACAGGAAGAAGCGGCGGCGCACCGCAGCGTCGATCCGCGCGAACAGCATGTAGGCGCAGCCCATGTAGTTGAGCAGCAGCCACAAGTGATAGCAGAACGCCAGCGCGGCGGTGATCAGGGGAAAGCCCAGCACAGGTTGCAGCAGGCGCCAGGGATCGTGGCCGAGGAACAGCGCACGGTCAGCAGCGATGAAGGTGGCATCCCAGTTGTAGTCATGGAACACTGGAATCGTCGATTTCATCGCCGAAAAGAACGGCAGCAGGCTGATCAGCACCGCCAGGATCGGCAGGCCGCCCAGCAGGTGCGTGCGATAGGGGCCGGGCGCGAGGTAGCGCTGCTGGAGGAAGCGCAAGGGGCTATCTGGCCGTTCGCGCGCCATCTGCCAGGCAGCGTGCGGCACCAGCAGCGCGGCGATCGCCGCCAGATAGAGCTGCGCATTGAGCCCGATCATCTCCGGATTGTAGGTCTTGCCCTTGAACGACAGTGCCGCCGCGCACAGCGCAAACAGCGCCAGGGTAGTCAGCAGTACCGGTGCATCGGCCCTGAGACGCGCAAGCAGCGCCGGTTCGGCCTGACGGAACGGCTGGGAAAGGGCAGCATCCATGCCCCGCAGTTTAGCGCGGCTGGGTCACTTTTTGGTTAACCGAACATTGCCGTCCGGCGGCCCGCCTTGTGGCGGCCCGCCCAAGCGCCTAGATGGGCGCCATGTCAGGTGAAATTCTCGATAACCGCGGACGCGGTCAAGCCGGCTGGAATTGGCCCAGTATCCATCCCGAAGGCCGCAAATTTGCTTTGATCGCTGCGGCGGTTGCGGCCGGTTTCGCCTTCATGGCCTGGGAAACCCTGGCCTGGCCGGTGGGGGTTCTGGTGCTGGGGATCGCTGCATTTTTCCGCGATCCGCAGCGCGTCACGCCGCAGGGCGACAGCTTCATCGTTGCCCCAGCCGATGGCCTGGTCACGCTGATCGAGCAGGTTGAACCCCCGCGCGAACTGATGGTCGATGACGGCAGCGGGGTGGCCGGGATGGCGGCGGGGCCGGTTACGCGCGTTTCGATCTTCATGTCGGTGTTCGATGTCCACATCAACCGCGCACCCGTGGGCGGGACCGTGCGGCGGGTGGTCTATATCCCCGGCAAGTTCATGAACGCCGATCTCGACAAGGCAAGCGAAGAGAACGAGCGCCAGCACATCCTGATCGAGCGCGGCGACGGGCTGAAGATCGGCTTCACCCAGATCGCCGGCCTGGTGGCTCGGCGGATCGTGCCTTTCGTCAAGCCGGGCGACATGCTGGCGGCGGGGCAGCGGGTCGGACTGATCCGGTTCGGCAGCCGGGTCGACGTCTATCTGCCTGCAGGTACCGAGCCGCGGGTGTTGATGGGGCAGAAGACCGTGGCCGGAGAAACGGTACTGGCCGAAGTGGGGCAGAAGCCGCTGATCGAAGGCATCGCCCAGTGAAGAACCCGCGGCTGCCTGCCGGGCTGACCCTGCGGGCGATGGTGCCCAACGCGATCACCGCGGCCGCGCTGTGCGCCGGACTGACCGGAATCCGCTTTGCGATCACCGGCGAATTCCGGATGGCGGTGGCGGCAGTGGTGCTGGCCGGCCTGCTCGACGGGATCGACGGGCGGATCGCCCGGCTGCTCAAGGCGCAGTCGCGCTTCGGCGCGGAGCTCGACAGTCTGGCCGACAATGTCTCGTTCGGGGTGGCCCCGGCGCTGGTGCTGTTCATGTGGTCGCTCAAGGATGCGCCCCGCTTTGGCTGGTTTGCCGCGCTGGCCTTCGCGGTGTGCATGGCGCTGCGCCTGGCGCGGTTCAACGCGCGGATCGATCTGGCGGACGAGCCGCGCAAGGAGGCTGGTTTCCTGACCGGGGTACCCGCTCCGGTCGGCGCCGGGCTGGTCTTTCTGCCGATGTACCTGTCGTTCGTCACCGACAATGCTTGGTTCCGCCAGCCGGCGCTGGTCGGCGTCTGGCTGGTGCTGATTGCCATCCTGGTGATTTCCAGCCTGCCGACGCTGAGCTGGAGCAAGCTGCGCCCGCCGCGCAGTGTCCGGCTTGGTCTGATCGTGCTGGTCGGTCTGGTCGGGGCGGCGACACTGACCGAACCGTGGTGGACGCTGGTGGGGATCTGCGCGGTTTATCTGGCGCTGGTGCCGGTCGGGATGATTGCCTACGCCCGGGTCAAGCGGCGACGCGCAGCCCAGGCAGCAGCACAGAGCGGACCGGACGCGGCCTGACCGGCAGGGCGACAACCTTGCCGTCGGCCACCCGGACCACGGTTTCAACCACGCGGAAACGCACTTCGCGCCGATCGCTACAGGCCGCAACCTCGGCCCGCAGCCCGGCCACCTGAGGAAGCGCGCGCCGCAGCGCGACGGCAATCGTCCCCACGGCCAACAGCGCGGCGGCGAGGAAAAGCAACGGAAGCGCGGCAGTCAACATGGTCGGTCCTTTCGGCGAGACCCGCACAAGCCTGGGGAGAGGCTGTGGAGGGCTTGTGGATAACCTTTGGTTCGGGCAAACAGTTCCTGTTCCGTTCCAATGCCGACACGTGTTCACGATATGTTCCGACGTGTCAAGCAGCAATCTTTTGACCGCGCTCCGGGGGCATTTTGCAAATAGGGCTGGATTTCCGCAGCGGGCGCCGCTAAGGGCGCGCGGCCTGCGGGATGTCCCTCCAGGCAAATCCACATGGGAAGCACCCACACCGGTGCCGCAGCGGTCAGAAGTTCCTTCGGGAATATCCGCACGGTTCCAGCTTCCCAGAGGTTGAACCGGAAGGAATTTGATTATGGCGGCTCCTGTCGTCTCCATGCAGCAATTGATCGAGGCCGGCGCCCACTTCGGGCACCAGACCCACCGCTGGAACCCGCGGATGAAGCCGTACATCTTCGGCGCCCGCAACGGCATTCACATCCTTGACCTGTCGCAGACCGTGCCGCTGATGGCGCGCGCGCTCGACTTCGTCGATGCCACCGTCCGGGCCGGCGGCAAGGTGCTGTTCGTCGGCACCAAGCGTCAGGCCCAGCAGCCGATCGCCGATGCGGCGCGCGCCTGCGGCCAGCACTTCGTCAACCATCGCTGGCTTGGCGGCATGCTGACCAACTGGAAGACGGTCAGCCAGCGGATCAAGCACATGAAGGCCCTGGAAGAAAAGCTCTCGGGTGACACCGCCGGCCTGACCAAGAAGGAAGTGCTCGACCTGACACGCAAGCGGGACAAGCTCGAAATGTCGCTCGGCGGCATCCGCGACATGAGCGGCATTCCCGACGTGATGTTCGTGATCGACGCCAACAAGGAAGAACTGGCGATCAAGGAAGCCAACGTGCTGGGCATCCCGGTGGTGGCGATCCTCGATTCGAATGTCGATCCGCAGGGCATCGCTTTCCCGATCCCGGCCAACGACGATGCCAGCCGTGCCATTCGCCTCTACTGCGAAGCCGTCGCTGCTGCGGCCACCAAGGGTCACCGCGAAGGCGTGGTCGATTCGGGCGTGGACGTGGGTGCGCTGGACGTGGCGCCGGTTGAGGAAGCGGTTGAAGTGGCCGTCGAAGCTCCGGTTGCCGAGGAAGCCCCGGTTGCCGAAGCCGATCCGGCTGTCGAAGAAACGCCTGCTGCCGAAGCACCGGCTGCGGACGAAGCCGCCGCCGAAGAAACCGCGACCGAAGCCTGAGCGGACGGTCACGAAGGTGTAGCCTGCCGGGTCCACGGGGCCCGGCAGCCATTTAATTCAGAAGGATAGACGCAATGGCTTACACTGCCACTGACGTGAAGAATCTGCGCGAGCGCACCGGCGCCGGCATGATGGATTGCAAGAAGGCGATGGACGAAACCGGCGGCGACATGGAGGCTGCGGTCGATCTGCTGCGCGCCAAGGGCCTCGCGGCCGTCGCCAAGAAGTCGAGCCGCACCGCGGCCGAAGGTCTGGTCGGCGTTGCCGTTGCCGGCACCAAGGGCGTCGCGGTCGAAGTCAACTCGGAAACCGACTTCGTTGCCAAGAACGACCAGTTCCAGGACTTCGTGCGCAAGACCACCGAAGTTGCGCTGTCTGCCGCTTCGGACGACGTCGAAGCGTTGAAGGCGGCCGCCTATCCCGGCGGCGGCACGGTTGCCGACAAGCTGACCAACAACGTCGCCACCATCGGTGAGAACCAGCAGGTCCGCCGGATGAAGACCGTTGCCGTCAAGCAGGGCGTCGTCGTGCCTTACATGCACAACGCCGCCGCGCCGATGCTCGGCAAGATCGGCGTGCTGGTTGCACTGGAATCCGAAGCGGCTGCCGCCGTGCTCGAGCCGCTGGGCAAGCAGATCGCGATGCACATCGCCGCTGCGTTCCCGCAGGCGCTTTCGGCTGCCGATCTCGATCCCGCTGTGCTGGAGCGCGAACGCAAGATCGCGCTGGACAAGGCGGTTGAGGATGCGGCCAAGAACGGCAAGGAAATCCCGGCGGATATCCTCGCCAAGCGCGCCGACGGCGCCGCAGCCAAGTTCGCCAAGGACAACGCGCTGCTCAGCCAGGTCTTCGTGATGGACAACAAGACCCCGATCGCCCAGGTCGTCGAAGCCGCCGGCAAGGCCGCCGGCACCAAGATCGAACTGGTCGACTACGTCCGCTTCCAGCTGGGCGAAGGCATCGAAAAGGTCGAGAGCGATTTCGCCGCAGAAGTCGCGGCGGCTGCCGGTCTGAACTGAGAACGAGAAAACGATCCTCCCCATTTTTAGCGGATGCCACAAATGGGGAGGTGGCAGCGGCGATCAGCTGCTGACGGAGGGGTTTCTGGGCGGGCCTCGATACCCCTCCGTCTCGCCTTCGGCGATCCACCTCCCCATTTGCACTGCGTGAAAATGGAGAGGATCAAGAAAATCAAGAAGGGCGTGCCGGACGGCGCGCCCTTCTTGCGTTCACGGTGTGGGCGGCCTCACCGTAACCAGCCAGACATCGGGCTTCACCCCGAACCGGAACGGCAGGACGCTGGTGCCAAGCCCGGCGGTGACGAACAGGGTGTGCCCATTCTCATCGATCCGCCCGCAGGCATAGCGCTTGCCATAGCGTGACATGTGCGCCGGTGCGCCGATCAGCGGCAAGCGCAGCTGGCCGCAGTGCGTGTGCCCGGCCAGCATCAGCGTGACATCGGCGGGAAGGTTGGGGAAGGGATCGGGGCTGTGGCCGATCGCCACATAGGGCGGGCCCAGCCGGCGCATTGCCGCGACCGTAGCCGGAACATCGGCGTGATGGCTGAAATCGTCGTCGATCCCGCCGATCGTCAGTGGTCCAATCCTGGCGGCCTCGTTGTTCAGGACCGTCGCGCCCGCCCGGGCCAGCTCTGCACGGGCCGCGGCGGCGTTGCGCCAGTGATCGTGGTTGCCAAGGACGGCGACCGTTCCCAGACGTGGGCGCAGGCCAGCCAGCGGGGCGATCGCCTCGGCCAGAGTGTAGTGCCGCGTCGCCAGCCGCCGGTCGCTGATCAGGTCGCCGGTCAGCAGCACCAGGTCGGGCCCGAGCGCGTTGACCTGCGCGACGATCCGCGCCAGCCGCGCTGGCGGCATGTCCGGCCCGGCGACATGCATGTCGGACATCACCAGCAGGGTCAGCCGCCCGTTCGCAGCGGCCAGGCCGGGCAACGTCACCTCTGCGCGGCGGACCGCCGGATCGGCCATGGTATCGCGCCAGGCCTTGGCGGCCAGCAGCGCAGCCGTTACCAGCAGGCCCAGCGCGATCCACCGCAGCAGCACCCGCCGCGTTCCTGTCGCCATTTTCGTTACGCTCCCTTTACCTACCCTGCCTCTGGAGGCTAAGGACCACGGCCACAGCCGTGTTTCCCGAGGATCGCCCAGAGACCATGTCCACGCCCCGCTACAAGCGCATCCTGCTGAAACTGTCAGGCGAAGTGCTGATGGGCAACCAGCAGTTCGGGATCGACCCCGAATTCGTGGCCGAACTGGCGCGCGAAGTGAAGGCGGCGCAGGCCACGGGCCTTGAAATCTGCCTGGTGATCGGCGGCGGCAATATCTTTCGCGGGATGGCCGGGGCGGCCAAGGGGATGGACCGGGCCCAGGCCGACTACATGGGCATGCTGGCCACCGTGATGAACGCGCTGGCGATGCAGAACGCGCTGGAGCAGCAGGGGGTCCACACCCGCGTGCAAAGCGCGGTGCAGATGGACCAGGTCTGCGAACCGGTGATCCGCCGCCGGGCCGAACGCCACCTTGAAAAGGGCCGGGTGGTGATCTTCGCCGCCGGCGTGGGGGCGCCCTATTTCACCACCGATTCCGGTGCAGCGCTGCGCGCGGCGGAGATGCAGTGTGATGCCCTGCTGAAGGGGACCAGCGTCGACGGGATCTATGACAGCGATCCCAAGACCAATCCCCAGGCAAAACGTTACGATACAGTCGATTATGACACGGTGCTGGCGCAGAACCTGAAGGTTATGGACGCCAGTGCCGTCGCGCTGTGCCGTGACAACAATATCCCGATCATCGTCTTCTCGATCCGCGAAAAGGGCAACCTGGCCAAGGTTCTGCGCGGCGAGGGGACCCAGACAATTGTAAAGAAGGGCTGATCCGATGGCCAAGTATGACAAAGCCGATCTTGAGCGCCGGATGAAGGGCGCGGTGGAATCGCTGCGCAGCGATCTGGGCGGCCTGCGTACCGGCCGGGCCAACACCGCGCTGCTCGATCCGATCATGGTTGAGGCCTATGGCAACATGACGCCGCTGAACCAGGTCGCCACCGTCTCTGCGCCCGAGCCGCGGATGCTGTCGGTGCAGGTCTGGGACAAGTCGAACGTGACCCCGGTGGAGAAGGCGATCCGCTCGGCGGGGCTCGGGCTCAACCCGATCAACGACGGCAACAATATCCGCCTGCCGATCCCCGACCTGACCGAGGAACGCCGCAAGGAGCTGGCCAAGCTGGCCCATTCCTACGCCGAAAAGGCGCGGATCGCGATCCGCAACGTCCGCCGCGACGGGATGGACAACCTCAAGGCTGATGAGACCAAAAAGGAAATTTCGGAAGACGAGCGCAAGCGCGGCGAGGCCGAGGTGCAAAAGCTGACCGACGAGATCATCAAGGAAGCCGATGCGGTCGCGGCGCAGAAGGAACAGGAAATCCTGGGCAAGTGACGGCTGAGCGCGCCCCAGTCGGCGCGCGTCACGTCGCCATCATCATGGATGGCAACGGGCGCTGGGCCAAAAAGCGCCACCTGCCGCGCGCGGTGGGGCACCAGCGCGGGGTGGAAGCCGTGCGGGAAGTGGTCCGCGCGGCCCGCACGATGGGGCTTGAGGCCCTGACCCTCTACGCCTTCAGCACCGAGAACTGGCGCCGTCCGGAAGAGGAAGTGTCGGCGCTGATGGGCCTGTTGAAGCGCTATATCATGGCCGATCTCGAAGAATTCGTGGCCAACAACGTTCGGCTGCGGATCATCGGCAATTACAAGAGCTTGTCCGCCGATATTGTTACCCTGCTCGATGACGCTCTGGCGCGGACCGCCGGCAACGACGGGACCACGCTGGCGGTTGCGCTCAACTATGGTTCGCAGGACGAGATCGCCCGCGCCGCGGCCAGGGCGGCGGCCGAAGGCGCGATCACGCCCGAGGCGATTGCCGCTCAGCTCGATACCGCCGATCTCCCTCCGCTCGACCTGCTGATCCGCACCTCGGGCGAGATCCGGCTGTCCAACTTCCTGCTGTGGCAGGCGGCCTATGCCGAGCTGTGGTTCACCGACGTACTGTGGCCCGACTTCACCCCCGCGCATCTGCAAGCAGCGCTCGAGGACTTTGCGGCGAGGGAGCGGCGCTATGGCGGACGGTAGCACTCCGGGCAGATCCGACCTTGCCACCCGCGCCGCGTCGGCTGTTGTGATGGTGGCCATCGCCGGCACGGCGCTGTGGCTGGGCGGCACGGTGTGGGCAGTGTTCGTGGCCTTGATTTCCGCAGGGGTCTATTACGAGTGGGCGCAGCTGGTGCGGAGTTTTGAGCGCCGCGGCGGGCAGCGGCTGCTTTGGATGATTGGCGGGTTCCTCTACATCGCCCTGGCGGCGTTCATGCTGCTCAAGCTGCGGATCGGGCCATTCGGCATCGCGCGCAGTCTGCTGTTGGTCGGCGTTGTGGTGGCGACCGACATCGGCGCGTACTTTGCCGGCCGGACCTTTGGCGGGCCCAAGATCGCACCGGCGATCAGTCCGTCGAAAACCTGGGCCGGGCTGATCGGCGGAATGTTGGGGGCGACAGCGGTGCTGACCGCCTATTTCTATTGGTTCCTGTGTTTCGACCCGGCGTTTGGCCACTGCGCGCTGCAATCGCTGTCGATGGCGCTGCCGCGGGCACTGCTGGGCGGAATGGCGGTGGCGGTGATCGCCCAGGCCGGGGATTTCTTCGAAAGCTGGATGAAGCGCCGCGCCGGGGTCAAGGATTCCGGATCACTGATCCCCGGCCACGGCGGGCTGTTTGACCGGGTTGATGGCTTGCTGGCGCTGGCCTTCGTGCTCGGGGTGCTCGCGCTCCACTCGCTCGTTTCGCCGGCATGACGCGTTCGCTGTCCATTCTGGGCGCAACCGGTTCGATCGGCGCATCGACTCTCGACCTGATCCGGAGGGAGCGCGGCGCATGGCGGGTAGTCGCGCTGACCGCCAACGGCAACGCCGCCGATCTGGCCCGGCTGGCACGCGAATTCGCTGCCGAAGTTGCCGTGGTGGCCGACGAAGCCAGCCTGCCGGCGCTGCGCGCAGCGCTGGCGGGAAGCGGAATCGCGGCGGCAGGCGGAGCCTCGGCTCTGGTCGAAGCAGCGAGCCGCCCGGTCGATCTGACCGTAGCGGCGATTGTCGGCTGCGCGGGGCTGGCCCCGACCATGGCGGCGATCGAACAGGGCCGCACCGTGGCACTGGCCAACAAGGAGGCGCTGGTCTCCGCCGGCGCGGTGATGACCGCTGCGGTGGAACGCCACGGCACCACGTTGCTGCCGATGGACAGCGAGCACAACGCGATCTTCCAGTGCCTGGCGGCGGGCGATCTTGCCCACGTCCGGGCCATCACCCTTACCGCGAGCGGCGGACCGTTTCGCGACTGGTCGGCCGAGCAACTCGCCGCTGCGACTCCGCAGCAGGCGATCAAACATCCCAACTGGGCGATGGGCGCCAAGATCAGCGTCGACAGCGCCACCATGTTCAACAAGGGCCTCGAACTGATCGAGGCGCACCACCTGTTCCCGGTGGGGCTGGAGAAGCTGCGGATCGTGGTTCACCCGCAGTCGGTGGTCCATTCGATGGTCGAATACCGCGACGGATCGACGCTGGCGCAGCTGGGTCCGTCGGACATGCGGGTGCCGATTGCCTCGTGCCTGGCCTGGCCCAGCCGGATGGATACGCCCTGCGCGCCGCTCGATCTGGCGGCGCTGGGCGAACTGACCTTTCGCGCGCCCGACGAAGCCCGGTTTCCCGCCACCCGGCTGTGCCGCCAGGCGGCCGAAGCGGGCGGGGCGGTACCCGCCGTGCTCAACGCCGCCAACGAAGTGGCGGTGGCGGCGTTTCTTGCCGGTCAGATCGGGTTCACCCGGATCGCGGTAACGGTCGAGGAACTGTTGGCGCGGTACGCTCCTGCCGCTGCGGCCACGCTCGGCGATGTCATCGCCGTCGATGCCGAAGCGCGCAGCCGGATGCGCCAGATGATGGAACTGGTCTGACAATGCAGGTACCCTTCTTTTTTACCGCGATTGCCGCATTTTTTCTGGTTCTGGGACCGCTGGTGGTGTTGCACGAGCTGGGCCACTATCTGGCTGGGCGGCTGTTTGGCGTGCGCGCCGATGCGTTTTCGTTCGGCTTTGGCAAGGAGCTGGTCGGCTGGACCGACAAGCGCGGCACCCGCTGGAAGATTTCGGCAATCCCGATGGGCGGTTATGTCCAGTTCGCTGGCGACATGAACCCGGCTGGAAAGCCGGACCCCAACCTGAGCGAGGCCGATCCCGAAACCCTGAAGGGCACCTTTCCGGGCGCCAGACTGTGGCAGCGGGCAATCATCGTGTTTGCCGGGCCCTTCGCCAATTTCCTGATCGCGGTCCTGATCTTCGCGGGCTTTGCGATGGTCTATGGGGTGCGAGTGACCCCGCCGGTGATCGGCGCGTTCGGCCCGCAATCGGCTGCACAGGCAGCCGGATTGCAGGTGGGCGACCGGATTGTCGCGATTGACGGAGCTCCCATCGACGATTTTGCCGACATCGCTGAGGCCGTCGGGCTTTATCCGGGGCACACGATCACGATAGCTGCGCAGCGCCAGGGCCAGATTCTGACCATTCCGGTCACGCTGGCGACCAAGGACGAAACCGACGGATTTGGCGGCAGGGCCAAGAAGGGCCTGCTGGGAATTGCCAGCGTCCAAGCCCGGCTTGACCCGGCAGGGCCCCTGCGAGCGCTGGAAACCGGGGTGAAGGATTCGCTCACTGCAGTCCGGATGACCGCGATTGGCCTCGGCCAGATTGTAACCGGCGAACGTTCCGCGCGCGAGATGGGCGGACCGGTGAAAATTGCCCAGTATTCGGGGCAGACGCTGGAGATGGGCTGGGCCGCGGTAGTGTGGTTCGCCGCTACCATTTCAATTAATTTGGCATTCATCAACCTCCTGCCAATCCCGGTGCTCGACGGTGGGCACCTGGCTTTGTATGCCGCGGAAGCAGTCCGCCGCAGACCTCTGGGTGCGCGCAGTCAGGAATGGGCGTTCCGTGCCGGTCTGGCTTTCGTGCTGGTTCTGGCGCTGTTCGTCACCTTCAACGACCTTGCTTCGCTGCCGATCTTTGGCAGTTGAGCTGGAGAGACAGGAAATATCTGCGGATTTGCGCGGCGACTTTGCTTGATCGACAAGGCAGCATCGGGCAGAGGGCGGCGTCATGTCTGCCATGCGTGAGTTGTCCCTGCCGAAGGGTCGCCCGCGAAACGCACAACTTACGGGAAATGCCGTGTCGATGAACCGCCAACCTCTGGAACGCTCACAATCCGCCCGCCGGGCAGTCGCGCTGGCCGCGCTGCTGATGGGGACGACGTTCCTGGCCGGCCTGCCTGCCGCCGCCCTGGCGCAAACTGCACCCGCGCCCGCGGCCCCCGTGGCAGAAGCTCCCGCGCCGGTGGTGGATACCATCCGCACGATCACGGTCGAAGGCTCGCAGCGGCTCGAGCCCGATACGATCCGCTCCTATATCAAGCTGCGGGTGGGTCAGCCCTATACCCAGCAAGCGGCCGACCAGGCGCTCAAGGATCTCTACGCGACCGAACTGTTCACCGAGGTGCAGATCCGCAACGACGGCGGCGCGGTGGCGATCCAGATCAAGGAAAATCCGGTCATCAACCGCATCGTTCTGGAAGGCAACAAGCGGCTTAAGGAGGACAAGATCCTTCCCGAGATCAAGCTGTCGCCCCGGCAGATCTTCACCCGTTCGAAGGTGCGCGCCGATGTTGCCCGGATCATCGAGCTCTACAAGCGTCAGGGCCGTTTCGGCGCCAATGTCGAACCCAAGATGGTCATGCTCGACCAGAACCGGGTCGATATCGTCTTCGAAATCACCGAAGGCCCCAAGTCCAAAGTCCGCTCGATCAACATTCTCGGCAACGAGCAGTTCTCCGACGGGGAGCTGCGCGGCGAGATGATGACCAAGCAGACCGGGCTGACCAAGATCTTCAGCTCGGGCACCAGCTACGATCCTGACAAGATGGCCTTCGACCAGCAGAAGCTGCGCCAGTTCTATCTGACCAAGGGCTATGCCGACTTCCGGATCGTCTCGGCCGTGGCCGAGCTGACCCCCGACAAACGCGATTTCGTGCTGACCTACGTGGTCGAGGAAGGACCGCGCTACAAGTTCGGCGATGTCAAGGTGGTCAGCCAGCTGCGCGACTTCGACGAGGAACGCCTGGCCAAGACCTTGCCGATGAAGAACGGTGACTGGTACAACGCCAAGCAGGTCGAAGACACGATCGAGCAGCTCAACAACACGCTGGGCACTTTCGGCTATGCCTTTGCCGATGTGCGGCCGGACTATGCCCGCAACAAGGAAGAGCTCACCATGGGCTTGACCTTCAACATCGCCGAAGCGCCGCGGGTCTATGTCGAAAAGCTCGACGTCAACGGCAACACCCTGACTCAGGACAAGGTTGTACGCCGCGAATTCCGCCTGACCGAAGGCGATGCGTTCAACACCCTGCAGGTCAAGCGTTCGACCAACCGGATCAACTCGCTGGGCTATTTTCAGGAGAAGTTCGAGGTCGAGCAAAAGCCGGGCTCTGCGCCCGACCGGATCATCCTTGAAGCCAATGTCGAGGAAAAGCCGACCGGCGAACTCCAGCTGTCGGCGGGTTATTCCAGCCTTGAAAAGCTGATCTTTCAGGGTTCGGTCCAGCAGCGCAACTTCCGCGGCCGCGGCCAGACGGTCGGCCTGAACCTCAGCTATTCGCAGTATTCGAAGAGCGCTGAGGTGAGCTTCACCGAGCCCTATGTGTTCGACAAGAACATGTCGATGGGGGTGAGCGTCTATCGCCGCGACTACAACAACTTCAACTACGTCAACAGCAACCGAAACACGCTCTACCGCAACACCACGACCGGGCTTCAGCTCCGTGCGGGCTTGCCGCTTTCGGAATACCTCTCGGCGGTTGGCAGCTACACTTTCAACCACGACAACATCACCGTTGATCGCAACCAGTATTATTCCGACCGCGTCAATCCGACGCTGGAATGTGATCCGATCATCGCTGGGCGCTATCTCTGCGACGCGATCGGCAAGCGCACCACCTCGATGCTCGGCCTGTCGCTGATCTACGATTCGCTCGACAACCGGGTGCGCCCGTCGCGCGGCAATTCGGTTTCGGTGACTGCGGAATTCGCCGGTCTGGGCGGTTCGGTAAAGTATGCGCGGCTGCGGCTGAACGCGGCCAAATACTGGCCGGTCGGCAAGGGCTTCATTTTCTCGCTGCGTGGCGAGGCCGGGGCGATCAAGTCGCTTGGCCGCAAGAACGACCTGACCAACGGGATCGATGCCGTTTCGCTGACCGATCGGTTCTATCTGGGCGAGCCGACCATCCGCGGTTTCGACATTCGCGGCGTCGGCCCGCGCGTGGTGCGCAAGTACTATACCGACACCAACAACGATCTGGTCGTCGATGGCCTGAACTTCGTGTGTTACGCGCCGCCGACGTCGACCACCACCGCCGTACGCACGGTCGCGACGTCGACCACGGTCTGCCCCACCGGCCAGAACCTTCTGACCCCGGACGGCGTCAACGAAAACCGCGATTCCTGGCAGGACGATTCGATCGGTGGACGCTATTACTACCTCGCCCGCGCCGAACTGGAGATTCCGCTGGGATCGGGCGCGCGCGATATGGGGCTGCGACCTTCGATCTTCCTCGATGCCGGTGCGGTGTGGGGCGTGACCCGGCCGAGACTGGAAACGGTGCAGGTGGAAAACACCCTGTTCTTCCCGACCCGCAACACGTCGGGGCTGCCGCTGTACACCCAGATCGATGCGGCTTCGCTGGTCGGTACCGTCTGCACGCCTTCGGCGATCTCATCGGTGACCAACCCGATCAACCCGACGCCGCCGACCTGCCTGACCAGCGCGAACAACACCCCGCAGGGGTCGTTCTATCCGCCGTTCAGGGACTTTTTCTTCGGCAACACCATCAAGCCGCGTATTTCGATCGGCATCGGGGTGAACTGGAATTCGCCGTTCGGGCCCTTCCGCATCGACTTCGCCAAGACCTTGCTCAAGGCCGAAGGCGACGACACCAAGAGCTTTTCATTCAACGTAGGAACCCAATTCTGATGAACACCTTCTTCAAGCCGATTCTCGGCGCCGGCTTGGTGCTGGCTCTGGCTGCGCAGCCCGCGCTGGCCGCCAAAGACAAGACTCCGCCGGCTCCCGCTGCCGCTCCGGCTGCCGCCACAGCAATTCAGGGTCTCGGCGTTGCCGATCTCGAAGCCGCGCTGGCCAACACCAACGCTGCGCGAGTGGCCGATCAGCAGCGTCCGGTGACCTACAAGGCCACCATCGACCAGTATCAGGCCCGGGGCCGCGCGCTTCAGACCCAGATCAAGGCGATGGAAGACAAGCTGCGCAAGGACGCGAGCGTGCCCACCGCCAACCGCGCGCTGCTGGAACAGCAGGCCGTGGCGATGCAGAAGGTCCAGGAATCGGGCAAGAACGAGCTGAACCAGATCATCCGTCCGGTGGTCTATTCCGGCGAGTTCGTGAAAGAGCAGATCGAAGACAAGATGGACCAGGCCGTCAAGGCGGTCATGGCCCGCAGGGGCGTCACGCTGTTGCTGGCGCCCGGCGCGGTGGTGCTCAACACCGCGGCCGGCAACGACCTTACCCCCGACATTGTCAACGAGCTGAACACCCTCATTCCCGCCGCTACGCTGAGCCCGCCCGCGGGGTGGGAACCGCGTCAGCTGCGTGAAGCCCGGGCCCAGCAGGCGGCTCAGCAAGGCGCCGCTGCCGGCACCGCGCCGGCGCGTCCGGCGACTCCTGCCGGGCCGCAGCCTGATAGCCGCTAATCTAAGCGTCAGGGGGGCGCGATGAGCGAGCAGACCAGCGGACAGGGAGCGGCTCGGGCCGCTCCCGTCTATGATATCCAGAAGATCCTGAACGCCCTGCCGCACCGCTATCCGTTGCTGCTGGTCGATCGGGTCAAGGCACTGGAAATCGGCGAAACGATCCACGCGGTGAAGGCAGTGACCTTCAACGAGCAGTTCTTCCAGGGGCATTTCCCCGGACGCCCGATCATGCCGGGGGTGCTGCAGATCGAAGCGTTGGCCCAGACCGCTGCGATTCTGGCGATCGAAACGCTGGAACTCGCCGGGTCGGGCAAGCTGGTCTATTTCATGGCCATCGACGAGGCCAAGTTCCGTTCGCCGGTGGAACCGGGGGTGCTGCTCGATCTGCACGTTGGCTTCGTCCAGAAGCGGGCGCGGGTCTGCAAGTTCTGGGGCAAGGCCTCTATCGAGGGCAAGGTCACCTGCGATGTCCAGTTCACCGCGATGGTGGCCGATCCGCCCGAGGGTTGATTTCACCTCAAACCGCCGCTAAAGGCGCCGCTTCCCATTTCCAGGCCGGTCGGAACCGGTCGCAGCGAAAGATTGTGTCATGAAGGCCGACATCCATCCCGACTACCACGCGATCAAGGTCCAGATGACCGATGGCACCGTGTTCGAAACCCGCTCCACCTGGGGCAAGGAAGGCGACACGCTGGTGCTCGAAATCGATCCCACCTCGCACCCGGCCTGGACCGGCGGCACCCGCCAGCTCGACCAGGGCGGCCGCGTGGCACAGTTCAACAAGCGCTTTGGCGGCCTGACGCTGAAGAAGAGCTGAGGCGGACCGGCCGGAAGGCGGTGATCCCGAACGAAAAAGGGCGGCCACTGGCCGCCCTTTTTTCGTGCCGACCGGCGCCGGTCAATTCCACATTTCGCCAAGTCTTTCCGCTTCCGCATCGGGAATCGGGCGCAGAAACTCCACTCCGCACGATCCGTTGCGGGTCCAGCGGACCACCGCATGAACCGAGCGGGCTTCGGGCAGGCTCAGCGAGACGAACACGCCTAGCCGCAGCCACGGCGCATCGCTAACCACGTTGCAGCCATAGGATGAAATGTCGTTGAGGCGGGCGGTCGTGCTGTCACCATGCGACGACTGGACGTGCACCAGCGCGCTCGCCGGGCGGCGGTCGCTGCGCCGCGTCATCGGGCGCTGGGTCTTGGTCAGTCGTTCCTGCATGCTGGGCTTGGCACTCACCGGTTGCATCCTGTTTGCGGGCCTGTGCGGAAAAACTATCAGGCGATGGTTAAGGATTGCTCACCAACGGGCGCAGCGCCCGAACGCGGCGGATCGAGTCGCCGCCTCGGGCGGAACCGCGCCACCTGCTGCGCAATAATATTACGCGCAGCAGGTTCTGCCGCAGTTTTTGCTTCCCATTATCCGTGTGCTGTGCAAGAGGCCGCGCCTGCATCGCTCAGCACTTGCGGGCGTGGGTGGCGTTGCCTAACAGCGCGCTTCTCGGCAAGCGCGCGAGGCTCGTGGCGACCGTAGCTCAGTTGGTTAGAGCGCCGGTTTGTGGTACCGGAGGTCGTGGGTTCGAACCCCATCGGTCGCCCCAGCCTTTCCCTTTCGCAGCGCGTCCGAGCAGGAGTGACGCGCGTGCCTGCTTTCTGGGAAGAGCCTGATTTCGACGATCATGAAGTGGTCCATCTGGTCCGCGACCGGGCTAGCGGACTAACCGCGATCTTCGCGCTTCATTCCACCCATCTGGGCCCTGGCGCCGGCGGCACCCGCTTCTGGCACTATGCCGAGCCGGCCATGGCGCTGCGCGATGCGCTGCGCCTGTCACGGGGGATGAGCTACAAGAACGCGATGGCCGGCCTGCCGATGGGCGGGGGCAAGGCGGTGATCCTGGCCGATGCCGATCGGGTCAAGACACCGGCGATGCTCGCGGCCTTCGGCGACGCGGTGGAATCGCTGGGCGGGCGCTATGTAACCGCTGAGGATGTCGGGATCTGCGAGGCGGACATGGTCGCGGTTTCGCGCCGCACCCGCCACGTCACCGGGCTCCCGGTGACCGACGGCGCCCAAGCGGGCGGCGATCCGGGGCCGTTCACCTCGTATGGTATCTATCTGGGGGTCAAGGCCGCCGTGGCTCATGCGCTAGGCCGCGACGACCTTTCCGGCGTGCACGTTGCCGTGCAGGGGACGGGCAGCGTCGGCGGCGGTCTGGCGCGATTGCTGGCTGCCGACGGGGCGCAGCTGACCCTGGCCGATGTCAACACCGAGCGCGCCGCCGCGCTGGCTGCGGAGCTTGGCGCTCAGCAGGTTGCGGCCGACGCGATCATGGCTGTGCCGTGCGACGTGTTCAGCCCCAACGCGCTGGGTGCCATCCTTGACGACGGCGGCATTGTCCGGCTGCAGGCGCCGATCGTCGCGGGGGGCGCCAACAACCAGCTGGCGCGGCCGCAGCACGGTGTGGCATTGGCGGCACGCGGCATTCTCTATGCTCCGGACTATGTCATCAATGCCGGCGGGATCATCGCGGTGGCGTTGGAATACCTCGCGCGCGAGGGCGGGACGGCGACGTCTGTCGGTGAAGTGCGGCAGCGGATCGAACAGATCCCCGCGCGGCTCCGCGAAATCTGGGAGCAGAGCGCGGTGACCGGGCAGACCAGCGATCAGGTCGCCGACGCCATGGCGCAGCGTCTGATCGGGCGATAACGCCGACCGTCAGGCACAGGTCAGGTCGCTGCGCAATTGCCTTGCCCGACCCGCAAAGCAGTGCCAAATGGCTTTGAAACCTGTCTGATCGAGCACATGCACGGCTACGCCAATCCTGCCCGTTTTCTGCGCCTCGCGCGCCTGTTCACCGCGCCGTTGCTGATCAGCGGGCTGGCTCTGGCCGGACTTGCGCTGGCCTGGGGGCTGTTTGGCGCTCCACCCGAAAAGTTGCAGGGCGATTCGGTCCGGATCCTCTTCGTCCACGTGCCCACGGCCTGGCTGGGAATGGGGGCCTGGTCGGCCATCGCCGTTGCCAGCCTGACCGAACTGGTCTGGCGTCACCCGCTGGCAGGAATTGCGGCGCGGGCAATCGCGCTGCCCGGTGCGGTGTTCGCGGCGCTGTGCCTTATCACCGGATCGCTGTGGGGCCGCCCGGCCTGGGGGACCTGGTGGGTCTGGGATGGTCGGCTCACCTCGATGCTGGTGCTGCTGTTCCTCTACCTCGCCTATATCGCGCTGGCCGATGCCGCCAACCGCGACGGTGACGGCGGGTCGCGTATTCCGGCGATTTTCGGGCTGGTCGGTGCGGTCAACATCCCGATCATTCACTATTCGGTGCTGTGGTGGAACAGCCTGCACCAGCCGCCCTCGATCACGATGGGCAAGTCCGAAATGGCACCGGAATTCCTGTTCGGCCTGCTGGCCGCGACGATCGGCTTTTCGTTGATCTTCGGCGGCGTGGTGCTGGCGCGGATGCGCACGATCCTGGCGGACAGCCAGGCCGAGGCGCGCCTGCGCCGCCGGGCGATGGAGGCCAGCGATGAGTGAGGGACTCAACCACTGGACCTTCGTAATCGCCTCCTACGCGATCGGCGTGGGCGGCACTGTCTTGCTGGTCGGCTGGAGCTGGCTGGAGATGCGCCGGGCCGAAGCCCGCCGTGACCGGAGCCGTGAGCGATGAGCACAGCGATAAAGCCCAAACACCAGCGCCTGGTCCTGGTGCTGGTTGCGCTGACCGCGCTGATCGGCGCGGCACTGCTTGCCGCCTGGGCGCTGCGCAACCAGGCGAGCTATTTCTACCTGCCCACCCAGATGGCCAGCGATCCGCCCGAGCAGGGCCGCGCGGTCCGGCTTGGCGGGATGGTAGAGACCGGTTCGATCACGAAGCAGGCCGACGGGGTAACCATCGCCTTCGTCGTTGGTGACGGAAAGGCCCGCGTACCGGTGCGCTTCCGGGGCATAACTCCCGACTTGTTCAAGGAAGGTTCGGGCGTTGTTGCTGAAGGCCGGATCGGGTCCGATGGCATTTTTGTGGCTGACAACCTTCTGGCCAAGCACGATGAAAAGTACGTGCCACGGGAGATGAAGGACATGTCCGAAGCGCAGGCACGTCAGGCCGTCAAGAACACGAAGTGATAGCCAACTTCGGCCTTGCCGCTTTGTGGCTGGCCGCTGTGCTTGCCGCGCTGCAACTCGTGGCCGGCGGGTTGGCGCTGCGCAGCACGGCGGCCAATCTCTCGGCGCTGGTCCGCCCGGTCGCGGTGGTGCAGGGGCTGTTGGCGGCGCTGGCCTTTGCCGCGCTGATCGTCGTGTTCTGCCAGACCGACCTGTCGCTGCGGCTGGTCGCGGCCAACAGCCATTCGGCCAAACCGCTGCTGTTCAAGTTCGCCGGGGCCTGGGGCAACCACGAAGGGTCGATGCTGCTGTGGGTGACAGTCATGGGCCTGGCCGGAGGCTTCGTTGCGCTGGTAGAAAAGCGCCTGCCCGAACCGACCATGGTCGCCACGCTGGCCGCACAGGCCTTTGTCAGCTTGGGCTTCTACGCGTTCCTCCTGTTCGCCTCGAACCCGTTCGCGCGGATCGATCCGGTGCCGGCGGAGGGCAACGGGCTCAACCCCCTGCTTCAGGATCCCGGCCTCGCGTTCCATCCGCCGACGCTCTACGTGGGCTATGTCGGGCTTTCGATCGCGTTCAGCTTTGCGGTTGGCGCGCTGATCACGCGCGAGGTTTCGCCGCTGTTCGCGCGGGCAATGCGGCCGTGGGTGATGGGGGCGTGGATCTTTCTGACGCTGGGGATCACCGCCGGGTCCTATTGGGCCTATTACGAATTGGGCTGGGGCGGCTGGTGGTTCTGGGACCCGGTCGAGAACGCCTCGTTGATGCCCTGGCTGGCAGCGACCGCGCTGCTCCATTCGGTCAGTGTGCTGGCTTCGCGAAATGCACTGCGGGCCTGGACGGTGATGCTGGGGGTGGTGGCGTTCTCGATGTCGATGGTCGGGACATTTCTGGTCCGGTCGGGAATCCTCACCAGCGTCCATGCCTTCGCGGTCGATCCGGCCCGCGGGGCCTTCATACTGGCGCTGCTGGCGCTCTACATCGGCGGCGCGCTGCTACTGTTCGCCGTACGCGCGGGCAGCGTGACCGAGGGGCAGCGGTTTGCTCCGACCAGCCGCGAAGGGGCACTGGTGATCAACAACGTGATGCTGGCCGGCGCGCTGGGCATCGTGCTGGTCGGTACGCTCTATCCGCTGCTGGCCGAGGCGCTGGGCGGCAAGGTTTCGGTTGGCCCGCCCTATTTCAACCCGATGACTGCGGTGTTCGTGCTGCCAATGTTGGTGGTGCTGGCGGTCGGCCCACTGCTGCGCTGGCGGCGTGACAGCCTGACGCGGATCGCCCCGCGTCTGGCGATCCCGACCTTGCTGGCTGCGGCAATACTGGGCTGGATGGCACTGCAGGGGGCAGGGGTGCTGCCTGCGTTGGGG
>JABFRE010000161.1 GCA_013141325.1 Novosphingobium sp. | reverse complement strand
GCGTACATTCGCTGCGCAGGCAGGCGGCGACTTCGGGCACTCCGATCGCGCGCATCACCGGCAGCGCCGGATCGAGATCGCGGGCCAGCAGCGCCGCAACCTCGCTCAGCGCCCCCGCACCAAGCATCCCGGCAAAGCGCCGGTCGCAGCGGTCGTAGAGCCATTCGCGCGGCGGCAACAGGATCGCGGGATGCAGCGTCACGTCTTCGCCAATCCCGCCTGCGCGCTGCGCCTGCCATGCGGCAAGAGGCAGCCCGGTGGAGCGCACAACCTCAAGCGCCCGGGCGATACGGGCGCTGTCGGCCGGGGCGAGGGCGGCGGCGCGCTGCGGATCCTCTGCCTGCAAGGCGGCGTAAGCGTCCGCCACTGGCAGCGCGCGCACGCCGGTGCGCACGGCGGGGTCGATCGCCGGGATCGGAGCGATACCGTCGAGCAGCGTGCGGATATAGAGCCCGGTCCCGCCAACCAGGATCGGCACGGCCCCGCCGGCATGGACGGCAGCGATCTCGTCGCGCGCGGCCCGCGCCCAATCGGCGGCCGAACAGGCGCGGGCTCCGTCCCAGGTGCCGAACAGGCGGTGGTCGATCCCCTGCATCTCCTCCGCTGTGGGCCGGGCGGACAGCACAGCCAGATCGGCATAGACCTGCGCGCTGTCGGCGTTGATCACCACCGCGCTGCGGCCCTTGGCAGAGAGTGCCAGCGCGAGACGCACCGCCAGATCACTCTTGCCGCTGGCGGTCGGCCCTGCAATGAGCGCGAGCGGCGGCCGGTCCGCCGGTTCAGGGGATTCCAAGGTGCTCATTGCGCGGGTCATAGCAGATCAGGCGGCGCTGTCCGCCCATTCGGAAGCGGTCGTCCACGCTCTGGAAGCGCAGGGCGCGCGGGTGTTGGGCGCCGATCCGTTGCCGCTGGACGAAGGCGTGCTGCAATTGATGGTCGAGGGCGGCAGTGCCGAAGGGCTGCGCGCGGTGGTCGATCGCCACATTGCTCCGTCCGATCTGCTGATCGCCGATCATCTTCCGCAGATCCCGAAGGTGTTCGTCTCGGACATGGATTCGACCATGATCGGACAGGAATGCATCGACGAACTGGCCGACTTCGCGGGGATCAAGCCTGAGATCGCTGCGATTACCGAACGGGCGATGCAAGGAGAGCTCGATTTCGCGGAGGCTCTGACCGAGCGGGTCCGGCTGCTGGGCGGACTGTCCGAAGCCGCGATCCAGCAGTGTCTGGACGAACGGATCGTGGCTATGCCCGGAGCGCGCGCGCTGGTCGCGACGCTGAAAGCCCACGGTTGCCACACCGTGCTGGTCACCGGCGGTTTCCACCAGTTTGCCGATCCGGTCGCCGAGCGGCTCGGGTTTGAACGGGTGGTGGGCAACCGCTTGGCCGTCGGGCAGGGGCGGCTGACCGGCGGGCTGGTCGGCACCATCGTCGACAGTTCGGTCAAGGAAGCGGTGCTGCGCGAGGAAGCGGCGCTGCGCGGCGGCAACACCCTGGCCACCGGTGACGGCGCGAACGATATCCCGATGCTGATCGCCGCGACCTATGGCGTGGCCTATCACGCCAAGCCCAAGGCCCGCGCCGCCGCCCATGGGGCGATCGACCGCGGCGATCTGACCAGCGTGCTCAGGCTGCTGGGGATTGCGCAGGGGGATTGGGCCGAGGGCTAAGTCGCGGCGCGTTTCCGCCGCCAGGCCGCCACCCGCACCGCCAGCGCGGCCAGGGTCAGCGCCACCTCGATCAGGCCGGGCGTGCGCTTCGCGGGATCGAGCACCCGCCCGACGCTGGAAATGAAGAAGATGAACCAGATATAGTGGATGCCCAGCGTGTGCAGCCGCTTCCAGTTGCGGCCCAGCGACCGCATCGCCGCATCGCTGGAGGTCAGCGCCATGGCGAACAGCAGCAGATAGGCGATGCCGCCGGGAAGCAGCGATCCGATTGTGCGGGGCGTCCCGCTGATTTGCAGGTAGGTTACCAGCGCGACGAGATGGACGGTGTGGCTGGCGGCAAAGCCCAGCCCCCACCAGCGCCGGTCGCGCAGCAGGGCGCGGCTCCACCCGGCGGGATAGAGCCGGACCAGCGACGAGGCGAGATAGACCGCCAGGAACACCGGCAGCCCGACTCGTGCAGTCCAGCGGGCGGCAAAATGCCAGCCTTCGATGCGATCGGGCTCGATCAGCAGCCCTGTACCCAGCGCCGCAAGGCTCAACCCCAATCCCACGAAAACCGGCCATCGACGTGCCATCGGCGGAACTCCCCTGTTGCGGTGGCTCCGATCGGTAGCCGCTTTGAAACTCAATTGCGAATCGCTATGCAATCTGCTAATGACACTCATGTAAGTAACCGTAGGTGCCGACACGATGGACTCGATTGCCGCCCCCTTCGTCCCGTCAGAGACGGATTCGCCAGCTGAAAGCCATACCGGCGACCTGCCGTTCATGCTTCCGGGCCGCCCGGCGATGCGCTATGACTTTCCCAAGGCCTGGCACCATTTCAAGGAGCTGGTGAAGGACAAGGAAAACACCGCCGAGGTGTTCCCGATCTTCATGGCCTTGCCCTGGCGCGGGGTCTACGATGCGGCGCGGGCCTTCCTGTCCAGCGAACGCGGGCAGAAGATCCGCGCCAGCGAACCGTCGCTCGTGACGATCCTTGATGACCACGCCAGCCTGCGCAAGCTGCCGGCTGGGACCGTCGCCCATGCCTATTGCGACTTCATGGAGCGCGAAGGTCTGAGCGCCCAGGGGCTGGTCGAGGAACTCGACCGGTATCGGTCGGACGACATGGTCTTCAAGGACCAGATGGAATGGTACTTCAACCGGCTGCGCGACACCCACGATCTGATGCACGTGCTGACCGGCTTTGGCCGCGATGCGCTGGGCGAACAGTGCGTGCTGGCCTTCACCTACAGCCAGCAGCCGGCGCTGGCGCATCTGTTCCTCGGCTATGCCGGGGCGCTGGAAATCCGCAAGAATGCGCAAGTAAAGGTGCCGCTGCTGCGCGCGGTGCGCGAGGGCCAGCGGATGGGCAAGGCCTGCCCGCGCATTGCCGAAATGCCGATCCGCGAACTGCTCGCGATGCCGCTGGACGAAGCCCGCGCCACGCTGGGGATCCGCGACCCGCGCTTCTACCGCCGGGCCCACGCGGCGTGGCAAGCTGCCGGGATCGATCCCTACGACCTGCTGGCGCCGGTTCAGCAGGCGGCGTAGTTTCATCCTGCCCGTTTGCGCTGCAAATGGGCAGGATGTGGGCATTCACCCCTTGCGTTTGGCCTTGTGCTCGCCGATCAGCTCGTCGAGCGCCGCGATCCGGGTGCGTTCGGGGGTGCCGACGGGCAGGCCCTTCAGACGGCAGGTCGCCCACAACTGTTTGCGCTCACTCTCCAGCGCCTTGAGGTAGAGATCGGCCATCAGCTTTCCATCCAGTCGCGGAAGAAGCTGTCGCTGGCTTCGCGCAGGGCGGTGAGGGGGACTTCGGCGAAGTTGGTTATCCCATCGCCAATCTCGATCGAGTCTTCATCTGGGTATGAGTATCCAACCCAAGTAACCGGAACCCCGAGTTCCTTGCCTCGTTCAGCGAGCCTATAGTCTTCAGGGTCAGTGACGGAGAAGACATAGCGTGATTGATCCTCACCGAACAACATTGCCGCCAAGCCGGTCTCGTTAGTGTAAATCTCAGACGAGTTGATTTGAACACCAACATTGCCAGCCAAAGCCATCTCGCAAATTGCAACCAAAAGACCGCCGTCTGAGCAGTCGTGTACTGCTGTTACCCACCCATTAGTTATCGATTCGCGAACAAGCTGAGCCGCAGCAAGCTCAAGTTCGAGGTCCACTGGCGGCGGAGGGCCATCTTCGAGACCGTGGATTTCTCGGAGCCAAAGTGACTGTCCAAGATGCGTTCCAAAGCCGCCGACTACCCATATGCCTTGAGAGACATGTCCGGACTTGAACCCAATCGTCGCCATCTTCTCGTGGTCATCGAGCAAACCAACCCCGCCAATCGCCGGTGTCGGCAAAATCGCAGAGCCGCCCCCTGTCGCTTTGCTCTCGTTGTAGAGGCTGACATTCCCCGAAACGATCGGGTAATCCAGCGCCCTACACGCATCGCCCATACCGCGCAGGCACTCGACGATCTGGGCCATGATCTCGGGCCGTTGCGGGTTGGCGAAGTTGAGGCAATTGGTGATCGCCAAAGGCTTGGCGCCAACTGCTGAGATATTGCGGTAAGTTTCCGCCACCGCCTGCTTGCCGCCTTCATAGGGGTCGGCATAGCAATAGCGCGGGGTGCAATCGGTGGTCATGGCGAGTGCCTTGCGGCTGCCGTGGATCCGCACCACCGCCGCATCGCCGCCACTCTTCTGCATGGTGTCGGCACCGACCTGGCTGTCGTACTGCTCCCAGATCCAGCGCCGGCTAGCGAGATCGGGGCAGGCCATCAGTTTGAGCAAGTCCGCGCCGATATCGGTGCTTTCGGGCACATCGCCCAAGGACGCGACCTTGGCCCAGGCCTTGTAGTCTTCGAGGCTCAGCGCCGGCCGGTCATACAGCGGGGCATCCTCGGCCAAGGGGCCCAGCGGAATGTCGCAGACAGTTTCGCCCTGCCAGGTCAGCACCATGTGGCCGGTATCGGTCACTTCGCCGATCACCGCGAAATCGAGCTCCCACTTCTTGAAGATCGCCTCGGCCATCGGCTCCTTGCCGGGCTTGAGGACCATCAGCATCCGCTCCTGGCTTTCGCTCAGCATCATTTCATAGGGCGTCATGCCCTCTTCGCGGCACGGCACCTTGTCCATGTCGAGAATGATCCCGGCCTTGCCGTTGGTCGCCATTTCGACACTGGACGAGGTCAGCCCCGCCGCGCCCATGTCCTGGATCGCGACAATCGCGTCGGTCGCCATCAGTTCGAGGCAGGCTTCGATCAGCAGCTTTTCGGTGAAGGGATCGCCGACCTGCACCGTGGGCCGCTTGG
>JABFRE010000034.1 GCA_013141325.1 Novosphingobium sp. | reverse complement strand
CGATCAGCATCAGCACCGAGCCGAGCAGGGTATAGAGGAAGAACTTGTAGCTGGCATAGATCCGGTCCGCCCCGCCCCAGATGCCGATGATCAGGTACATCGGGATCAGCCCGGCTTCGAAGAAGATATAGAACAGGAACAGGTCCTGCGCCGCGAACACGCCAATCATCAGCGTTTCCATCAGCAGGAACGCGGCCATGTATTCGCCCACGCGCTTATCGATCGAAAGCCACGAGGCGCCGATGCAGATCGGCATCAGGAAGACCGACAATTCGATCAGCAGCAAGGCGATCCCGTCAATCCCCAGCTTCCACCCGAAGCCGGCGAACAGGGGCACGTTCTCGGTAAATTGCCACTGCGCTCCGCCGACATCGTAGGCGCCCCAGAGCCAGACGCCGAGCAGAAAATCGGCCAGCGTCGCCAGCAGCGCGATCCAGCGTGCGGTCCTGGCTTCGGCAAACAGACAGGCCGCAGCCGCAACCATGGGCACCGCCAGCATCAGCGAGAGGATGGGGAAACCTGCCATCATTTGTGCACCATCACCCAGCTGATTGCCGCAGTCAGACCGAGCAGCATCACCAGCGCATAGCTGTAGAGGTAGCCCGACTGAAAGCGCTGGGCGATCCGGCTGCCCTGGGCCACGGTCCAGGCCGCACCGTTGGGGCCGAACCGGTCGATCAGGCCGATATCGCCCCACTTCCAGAACTTGTCCCCCAGCCAGAACGCGGGACGGACGAAGATCCGGTCATAGAGCTCGTCGAAGTACCACTTGTTGTAGACGAAGGTGTAGAGCCCCCCCAGCTGGCTGGCGACCTTCGCGGGGAAGCCGGGGTTCTTGATGTAGCCGTACCAGGCAATCGCGAAGCCGGTCAGCATCACCGCGAACGGCGCCCACTTCACCCAATCTGGCACCGCGTGCATTTCATGGATCAGGTGCTCGCCAAAGGCGACACTGCCCTTCCAGAAATGCCCGGTGCCTTCGCTGACGAAGCTGTGGCTGAACAGATACCCGGCAATCACCGCACCCAGCGACAGGACGCCCAGCGGGATCAGCATCGACAGCGGGCTTTCATGCGGATGGTAACCCGCGGTTCCGTCGTCGTGCCTGGCATGGCCGTGGCCGTGGTGATCGTCATGCACCGCGTGCTGCACATGCTCCGACCCGGTCCAGCGCGGGGTGCCGAAGAAGGTCAGGAACACCAGACGCCACGAATAGAAGCTGGTCAGCAGCGCGGCGAAAATGCCCAGCCAGAAGCCCATGCGCCCGCTTTCGCTGGCCGAGGCATAGGCCGCCTCGAGGATCGAATCCTTCGAATAGAACCCGGCAAAGCCGAACACATCAACGATTCCGACACCGGTTATCGCCAGCGTGCCCGCCATCATCGCCCAGTAGGTCAGCGGAATGTGCTTCCGCAGGCCACCGTAGAACCGCATGTCCTGCTCGTGATGCATGGCGTGGATCACGCTGCCCGCGCCCAGGAACAGCAGCGCCTTGAAGAAGGCGTGGGTGAACAGGTGAAACATCGCCGCGCCCGGCGCGCCGACACCTGCCGCCACGAACATGTAGCCCAGCTGCGAACAGGTGGAATAGGCAATCACCCGCTTGATATCCCATTGGGTGGTGCCGATCGTCGCGGCAAAGAGCAGGGTCAGCGCACCGACCACGGTCACCACGGCCATCGCCGTCGGGCTGGTGGCAAACATCGGCGAGAGGCGGCAGACCATGAACACGCCCGCCGTGACCATCGTCGCGGCGTGGATCAGCGCGGAGACCGGGGTCGGTCCCTCCATCGCGTCGGGCAGCCAGGTGTGCAGCCCCAGCTGCGCCGACTTGCCCATCGCACCGATAAACAGGAGGATGCACAGGATCGTCATCGTATCCCATTGCATGCCCAGGAAATGGATCGTCGATCCGGCCATGCCCGGTGCGCGGACCAGGATTTCGGGGATCGAGACGGTGTTGAACACCAGGAACGTGCCGAAGATCCCCAGCATGAAGCCCAGGTCGCCCACCCGGTTGACCACGAAGGCCTTGATCGCGGCGGCGCTTGCCGATGGCTTCTTGAACCAGAACCCGATCAGCAGGTACGAGGCGAGGCCCACCCCTTCCCAGCCGAAGAACATCTGGACCAGGTTGTCGGCGGTCACCAGCATCAGCATGGCGAAGGTGAACAGCGAGAGATAGGCGAAGAACCGCGGCTGATCCGGGTCCTCGTCCATGTAGCCCCACGAATAGAGGTGGACCAGCGCCGACACCGTGGTGACCACCACCAGCATGACTGCGGTCAGCGTATCGACGCGCAGCGCCCAGTCGAACCGCAGCGCGCCCGAATGCACCCATTGCAGCACCGGCACCACTTGCGCTTCGCTGTGCCCGCCGACGAAGCCAAGGAAGATCGGCCACGATAGCGCGCAGGCCGCGAACAGCCCGGCGGTGGTCACCAGCTTCGCCGGCACATTACCCAGCGCGCGGTTGCCCAAACCTGCAACTAGCGCGGCCAGCAGCGGCAGGAAGACGATGAAGAGGATCGGATCCACGGGTACCTTACCCCTTCAGGTGGTGGACGTCGTCCACGGCGATGGTGCCGCGGTCGCGGAAATAGATGACCAGGATTGCCAGCCCCACGGCCGCCTCGCCCGCCGCCACGGTCAGCACGAACATCGCGAAAATCTGCCCGGTCAGATCGTGCAGATAGCTGGAGAACGCCACCAGGTTGATGTTCACCGCCAGCAGGATCAGCTCGATTGCCATCAGGATGATGATCACGTTCTTGCGGTTGAGGAAAATCCCCAGCACGCCCAGAACGAACAGCACCGAACTGACCGCGACGTAGTGGCCGATGCCGATCATAGCGTCACCCCCTTGCCCACTTCGGGCTTGACGTTGACCGTCGCCTCATCGGGGCGCCGGGCCACCTGTTTGGCGATGTTCTGCCCCCGCACGCCGCTGCGCTGGCGGTGGGTCAGCACGATCGCGCCGACCATCGCCACCAGCAGCAACAGCCCGGCCGCTTCGAACAGGAACAGGTACTTGCTGTAAAGCAGCATGCCGATCGCCTCGATATTCGATCCGCCCTGGGGCATCGAGGCGCTGCCATCGGGCGTGCCCAGCCTGATCCCGCCCGCGCTCCACGCGCCGATCCCGACCAGCAGCTCGGCCAGCAGGACCACAGCCAGCAGCAACCCCAGCGGGAAGTTGCGCACGAACCCGGCGCGCAGGCTGGCGAAATCGATGTCGAGCATCATCACCACGAACAGGAACAGCACCGCGACCGCGCCGACGTAAACGATCACCAGCAGCATCGCGATGAATTCGGCCCCGCACAGCACCATCAGGCCCGCCGCGTTGAAGAAGGCCACGATCAGCCACAGCACCGAATGGACCGGATTGCGCGACAGGATCGTGAAGGCCCCGGCCAGCACGGTCAGCGCGGCGAACAGGTAAAAGGCAAGAAGCTGGATCATGTTCGCGGCCCCCTACCGGTACGGCGCATCGGCTTCAAGGTTCGCGGCAATCGCCCGCTCCCACTTGTCCCCGTTCGCCAGCAGCTTGGCCTTGTCGTAGAGCAGTTCCTCGTGCGTTTCGGTCGCATATTCGAAGTTCGGCCCCTCGACGATCGCATCGACCGGACAGGCCTCCTGGCAGAAGCCGCAGTAGATGCATTTGGTCATGTCGATGTCATAGCGCGTGGTGCGGCGGCTGCCATCGTCGCGCGGCTCGGCCTCGATAGTGATCGCCTGCGCCGGACACACTGCCTCGCAAAGCTTGCAGGCAATGCAGCGTTCCTCGCCGTTCGGGTAGCGGCGCAGCGCGTGTTCACCGCGGAAACGGGGCGAGATAGGGTTCTTCTCGAACGGATAGTTGATCGTCGCCTTGGGCTTGAAGAAGTACTTCAAGGTCAGCCAGTGGGCCTTGACGAACTCCCACAGGGTGAAGCTCTTGATGAGGTGGGAGAGGGTCATTTCACGAATCTTTCCACGTGCACGTGCCATCAATTATGGCGACGAACGGGTCGCTCTTTTTGGTTTGATCGTCAGTCCAAAGCGCCGAAGGTAAAATGCTCACCTTTGCCTTGCCAAAATCTTGGTCAGCGATTTGAACCATCGCCACACAGGCATTTACGGTGAACATGCATGGTCCGCCCTGCACTGCAGAGAACGCGATCGCGCCTTCTGCGGTTGGGATTACTGGAAAGCTTCCTGCAATTTGAATAGGGTCAGAAGGCCAGCGGACAGTCGCCGCGTCAAGATCGTTCTTCTTCCCCTTCTTAATCTCAACAGTGAATTCCCACGGCTCCGAACCTAATTTAGGGAAGTTGATTTCCTTGAGATCAGCCTTCTCTGCATTGCGATATAACGCCAAAGGTTTGCTAACATGGCAGTTGTAGGTTTTCGCCTCAGCCAAGGAAGGTGTCGCAACAAGACAAGCGACAAGCAAACGAACGAGCGCCTTCATGCCCCGTACCTCGTGATCATAAGCCAGCCGCTCACCAGGCAGACGAACAGCAGCGAAACCGGCAAAAATACCTTCCAGCCCAGCCGCATCAGCTGGTCATAGCGATAGCGTGGGACGGTCGCCTTGACCCAGCTGAAGATGAAGAAGAAGACGAAGATCTTGATGAACAGCCACAGCCAGCCGGGCACCCAATAGAGGATCGGCAGCTCGACCGGCGGCAGCCAGCCGCCCCAGAACAGCGTCGCGTTGAGCGCGCACATCAGCAGGACGTTGGCATATTCGCCCAGCCAGTAGAGCGCGAAGCTCATCGACGAATATTCGGTCTGGTAGCCGGCGACGAGCTCGCTCTCCGCCTCGGTCAGGTCGAACGGGGCGCGGGCGGTTTCGGCCATGCCCGAAATCAGGAACATCACCCACATCGGGAACAGCAACGGATTGACGGCAAAGGCGTTGATCGGCCCGACGTGCGCTTGCTGAGCACGGACGATGTCATTGAGGTTGAACGACCCGGCCCACATCACCACGC